>JACCYP010000217.1 GCA_013696425.1 Thermoleophilaceae bacterium | reverse complement strand
GTTCAGGGCCGGGCCGTCGGTGCGGGTGCGAACCGCGCGCACGAGCGGCAGCGCCAGCGGCGCCGAGAGCAATGCGAGCAGCACCCATGGGGAGAGCCCGCCGGCCACGACGATGGCCACCGGCACGGCAAAGGAACCCGCGATCATCAACACGAACAGGCCGCGCGCCCGGTCGCGGCCGAGCTTCACCGCCAGCGTCCGCTTCCCGGCGCGGCGGTCGGTTTCGACGTCGCGCACGTTGTTCACCACGAGGATCGCGGAGGCCAGCAGGCCGACGGGCACCGACAGCGCGAACGCCTCCCAGGTGAGCTCCTCGGTCTGTACGAAGTAGGAGCCGACCACGGCCACCACGCCGAAGAAGAGGAACACGAACACCTCGCCGAGCCCCTCGTAGCCGTAGGGGCGCGGGCCGCCGGTGTAGAGCACGCCGGCCAGGATCGAGGCCGCGCCCACGATGAGCAGCTCCCAGCCCGCGACCGCCACCAGGTAGGCGCCTGCGGCCACGGCCACGCCGAAGGCCACGTAGGTGCCCACCAGCACGCGCTTCGGCGGCATCAGCCCGCCGGCGGTCACCCGCACCGGCCCGAGCCGGTCCTCGGTGTCCGCGCCGCGGCGGGCGTCGGAGTAGTCGTTGGACAGGTTCGTGCCGATCTGGATGAACACGCTGCCGATCAGCGCGGCGGTGAAGGCGAGCGGGCGGAACGTGCCCTCCGAGCCGGCGAGTGCGGTACCAACGAGCACGGGCGCGATGGCGGCCGGCAGCGTGCGCGGGCGTGCCGCTACCAGCCACAACCGCAGCGGGCTCACGCCGAGATCACGGCCGCTTCGGGAACTTGCCGAAGTCGGGCTTGCGCTTGGCCTTGTACGCCTCGCGACCCTCCTTCGCCTCTTCCGAGGCGTAGAAGAGGAGGTTCGTGTCGTGGGCAAGCTGCTGGAGGCCTGCGTAGCCATCCTCCTGCGCGTTGAAGCTCGCCTTCAGCAGCCGCAGGGCAAAGGGGGAGAGCTCGAGCATCTCCTTGCACCACTTCACGGTCTCCGCCTCGAGGTCGGCGAGGGGTACCACCGTGTTCACGAGGCCCATGTCGAACGCCTCCTGCGCGTCGTACTGCCGGCACAGGAACCAGATCTCCTTCGCCTTCTTCGGGCCGACGAGGTCGGAGAGCACGCTGGCCCCGAAGCCGCCGTCGAAGGAGCCGACCTTCGGCCCGGTCTGGCCGAAGCGGGCGTTGTCGGCGGCGACGGTGAGGTCGCACACGATGTGCAGAACGTGTCCGCCGCCGATCGCGTAGCCCGCCACCATCGCCACGATTGGCTTGGGCAGGCGGCGCATCTGCACGTGGAGGTCGGTCACGTGGAAGCGACCCACCGCCGCGCCCTCGGCCACGTAGCCCGTATCGCCGCGCACGCGCTGGTCCCCGCCGGAGCAGAATGCGTCCTCGCCCTCGCCGGTGAGGATGATCACTCCCACCTCGAGGTCCTCGCGCGCCTTCTCGAGCGCGTCTGAGATCTCGATCAGCGTCTGGGGCCGGAAGGCGTTGCGCACCTCGGGCCGGGCGATCGTGACCTTCCCGATCCCCTCGCCGGTCTCGTAGCGGATGTCCTCGTATTCGCCTTGCGCTTGCCAGTCCATGAGGCGGCCTAGCCTACGGAAGCCGTGATCCGAACCGAACATCCGACGATGGAGGACGTGCTCGCCCCGGGCCCGCTCGTGGCCACCACCGCCGAGGTGGAGGTCCCGGCGGATGCGCGGACGGTCGTGCTCACCTCGGGCACGACGGGTGAGCCGAAGGTCGTGGCGCACACGCAGGCGATGTGGGAGGCGAACGCCGCCGGCGTGCGCGAGGTGCTGGGCGTGAGGAAGGAGGACCGCTGGCTGCTGGCGCTGCCGACCAACCACGTGGCGGGGCTCTCGATCCTGATCCGCGCCTCGATCTGGGGCACCCCGGTGGTCACCGAGGGCGACTGCGAGTGGGCCTCGCTGGTGCCGACCCAGGTGGTGCGGGGGTGGCAGCCTCCGCCCTCGTTCAGGGGCGCGGTGGTGGGCGGCGGGCCGATGCCCGCCGAGCTCCCCGGCTGGGCGATCCCCGCCTACGGCATGACGGAGACCTGCGGCATGGTCTGGCTGGGCGATCGAGCGCTACCCGGAGCCGAGTTCAGCACCGCGGACGACGGCGAGCTGCTGGTGCGCGGGCCGATGGTGGCC
>JACCYP010000184.1 GCA_013696425.1 Thermoleophilaceae bacterium | reverse complement strand
GGCCACCGAGACCGCGGGCGAATCCGTGAACGGCGCCAACGCGAAGTCCCAGGCCAGCGAAGAGGCGGCGCCCGATGCTCAGACCTCCACCACGGCCAAGGAAGGCGCGGTGCCCGTGGGAGGCGGCAACGCGGCTCCCCCCGCGGACGCCGCCCAGTCCGGTCCGCAGGCACCGGGACTCGTAACGGTCCCACTCACACTCAAGTTCGACGGCCGCTTCTTCAAGCTCGCCGACTTCTTCCATGATCTCAAGCGTTTTGTGCGGGTGGCGAACAACCGGATCGCCGTCTCTGGCCGGCTGATCACCATCGACTCGCTCGGTTTCACCTCGGAGGAGTTCCCTAATCTCAAGGTGGAGGTCGGCGCGACCGCCTACCTCTCTCCGAAGGCCGAGGGTGCCGCCGCCGGTGCGACTCCTCAGGGCCCGGCTACCGCCGACAAGACGGCGCCCGCGTCAGGCGGTTCCGAGAAGGCTCCGACCACGCCCCCGACTGCGACGGCCACGCCATGAACGTCTTCCTCAGCGACCTGATGAGCGACCTACGTGAGAAGAAGCTGCTTCCCGTGGCGGCGCTGCTGATCGTGGCTCTGATCGCCGTGCCGCTGTTGCTCAAGAAGCCCGTAGAGGATGCTCCGCCGCCTGCTGCAGTGACATCCGCGCCTGCGCCCGGCGTTCCCGAGGCCGGTATTGCGTCCGCGGGTGGCAAGGGTGCCGTCCAGCCGGAGGTCGATCTGCCTGCATCCCGGCTCGACGCATTCGAGTCCAGCGACCCGTTTGCGCCTGAGGGCGGCAGCGCGGCGACGGGCGAGGGGGCTCAGGGGGCCGCCGAGGTCGCCGCTGAGACCGGCAAGGCTGCACTCGGTACCGGAACGGGAGCGGCCCCCGCCGGCGCGACAGATCCGGCAACGATTACCGGCGGCACCGGCGGCTCAACCGGCACCGGCGGCTCAACCGGCACCACCGAGGAGAAGGCGACCACCGAGGAGAAGACCACCACCCAGGGCGACACGACGACCGGGAAGGACACCGAGACACGCTTCTTCACCTACGTCGTGGACGTCCGCTTCGGCCAGTCCGACAAGGTCAAGGAGTACGAGAACGTCCAGCGCCTCGACGTGCTCCCCAGCGAGATCCGGCCCGTGCTCGTGTTCCTCGGCACGACGCCCGGCGGCACCGCGGTGTTCCTCGTGGACGGCACCTACGGGGTCGAGACCACCGGGCGCTGCCGCCCGTCGCGCACCACCTGCAACCTGCTCTACCTGCGCGACGACGAGAAGGACAACCTCGCTCGCCTCACGGCGCCCGACGGCAGGGTCTACGGCCTGCGGCTCACCGACGTGCGCCGCGTGACCCAGGCGCAGGCCAAGAAGGACGAGAAGGCCGACGCGTCGCGCTCGCGCAAGATCCGCCAGGCGCGCAAGAAGGCGGGCAAGGAGCGCAAGCCCGTGGCGCCGCGCTTCATCGCCCCCCTGTTCGGCGACCTCGCTCAGTAGCCTCAGGCGCCGTATGGCGCTCCGCTTCACAACCGCAGGGGAATCCCACGGGCCCGGCCTGGTGGCGATCGTCGAGGGTCTGCCCGCGGGCCTCGAGCTCGCGCCCCAGGACATCGACGCCGACCTCGCCCGGCGCCAGCTCGGCCACGGCCGCGGCGGGCGCATGAAGATCGAGAAGGACGCCGCCTCGGTCACCTCGGGCGTGCGTCACGGCCGCACGCTCGGCTCGCCCGTCGCGCTCCAGATCCAGAACCGCGACTACGCGAACTGGGAGGAGCGGATGAACCCCTGGCCCGTGGACGCGGATGTGGACGAGGTGCACCTGCCTCGCCCGGGTCACGCGGATCTTGCGGGCGTGCAGAAGTACGGCTTCACGGATGTCCGCAACGTGCTCGAGCGCGCGAGCGCGCGCGAGACCGCGGCGCGGGTGGGCGCCGGCGCCCTCGCCAAGTCGTTCCTGCGCGCACTCGGTGTGGAGGTCCGCTCGCACGTGACGCGCATCGCTTCGGTCACCGCGCCTCCGCGCGGGGCCGACCTCTCCGTCGCGGATTTCGAGGGCGTCGATGCGTCGCCGGTCCGCTGCCTCGACCCCGATGCGAGCGACGCGATGGTCCAGGAGATCAACGACATGCGGAAGGCGAACGAGTCGCTCGGCGGCACCTTCGAGGTCGTGGCTTTCGGCGTCGTGCCCGGCCTCGGCTCGCACGTCTCGTGGGAGGAGCGCCTCGACGGCCGCCTCGCCGGCGCCGTGATGTCGATCCAGTCGATGAAGGGCGTGGGAATCGGCGAGGGCTTCGAGCTCGCCGCCAAGCGCGGATCGCAGGCCCACGACGAGATCTTCTACTCCGAGGGGCGGGGCTACTTCCGCGAGTCAAACCATGCGGGCGGCCTCGAGGGCGGCATGACCACCGGCGACCCGGTGATCGTGCAGGGCGCGATGAAGCCGCTGCCGACGCTCACCAAACCGTTGCGCTCGGTCGACATCGAGACCAAGGAGCCGGCCGCCGCTCTGCGCGAGCGCACCGACTCGTGCACGGTGCCCGCCGGGGGCGTCGTGGGCGAGGCCATGGTGGCGCTCGTGCTCGGCAACGCCTACCGCGAGAAGTTCGGCGGCGATCACATCGATGACGTCCGCGCGGCGCTCGACGCCTACAAGACCCGCATCGAGTGGAAGCACTGACGCCGCGGGCGATCGTCTTCGTCGGCTTCATGGGAGCCGGCAAGTCGCTCGCCGCGCGCGGTGTGGCGGCCGATCTCGGCGCAGAGCCGCTCGACTCCGACCGCGAGCTCGAGCGCGAGCTCGGTGAGTCGATCGAGTCCTTCTTCGACCGCGAGGGCGAGCACGCCTTCCGCGCACGCGAGGAACAGATCGTGCTGGGCCTGCTCGAGCGCCCCGATGCGCAGGTGATCGCCCTCGGTGGGGGTGCGCTCGGCTCGGAGCGCGTGCGGGAGGCGCTTGGCCGCCACGTGGTCTGCCACATCGACGTGAGCGCCGAGGACGCCTGGCATCGTGCGTCGAACAAAGGCCGCCCGCTCGCACGCGATCGCGGCCGCTTTGACGAGATCCGGCGCGAGCGCACGGCCACCTACGAGTCGGTGGCCGACGCCCTGCTGCCCGCCGCCGACCGCGACATCGCCCGCCGTGCGCTGCCTGCGCTCAAGGCGCTTGTGGCCGAGGGTCCGGGCCTCAGGCTGGTGTGGGCGTGCGCGGCCTCGGGCGACTACCCGGTGTTCTTCGGGCGCGGCCTGGTGGAGCGAGGATTCTTCTGGCCCGAGGAGGGCCGCCGGTTCGTGGTCACCGACGAGAACGTGGGCGCCCACCACTCGCTCGGCTCGCCCTGGCAGAAGGTGATTCGCGCGGGCGAGGAGCAGAAGACCATCGGCCTCGCCGAGGACGTGCTGCGCGAGATGGCCCGCTCCGGCGTCGATCGCGAGGACCTGGTGGCGGCACTCGGCGGCGGCGTCGTTGGCGACCTCGCCGGCTTCTGCGCGGCGGTCTACCAGCGCGGCATCGGCGTGGTCCAGGTGCCGAGCACGCTGGTGGCCCAGGTCGACTCCGCCTACGGGGGTAAGACGGGCGTCGACCTCCCGGAGGGCAAGAACTACGCCGGCGCCTACCACCAGCCGGCGTCGGTGCTCGTCGATC
>JACCYP010000155.1 GCA_013696425.1 Thermoleophilaceae bacterium | reverse complement strand
CGCGCGAGGTGCGCGGCGCCGGCGAAGTGCTCGGCGAGCTCGCGAAGCGCCGCCCGCTGGCTCCGGAGACGCGGCTGAACGAGACCATCGGCTCACGCCGGCGGTTCACCACCGCGCACGGATCGCTCGAGGACGTGAAGCGCGTGCGCCGCGCGACGGGCGCGACCGTGAACGACGTGCTGCTGGCGATCGTCGCGCTGGCACTCGAGGAGTACCTGGCCTCCGACCACGTCGACCACGTGGTGGCGCTCGTTCCCGTGTCGGTGCGCAAGGAGGAGGACAAGGGCGAGCTCGGCAACCACATCTCGACCGTGTTCGTGGATCTCCCGCTCACCGGCGAGCCGCTCGAGCGCGTGGCGGCCATCTCGGCGTCGATGAAGGAGGTGAAGGAGTCCTCGGCCGTGCGCGCAGGGGCGCTCATCGTGGGCGCAACCGGCCTGGCTCCGCCGCTCGTGTCCTCGATCGCGGTGCGCGCGATGGCGGGGCCGCGGCTGTTCAACCTCGTCGTTTCGAACGTCCCCGGGCCGCAGGCGACCTTCTACCTGGCCGGCGCGCCGATGCTCGAGGCATATCCGGCCGTGCCGCTGAACCCGCGCAACCAGGCGCTCTCGATCGGGATCCTCTCCTACGACGGCGGTATCGGCTTCGGCCTCCAGGCCGACCGCGAAGCGCTGCCGGACGTGGACGACGCCGGCGCCGCGGTCAAGCGGGCGCTCGAGCGGCTGGCGGGGGCCTGCCCCGCCGCCGACTAGTGACCTGAGTCGGAAGTTCGGTTGCACCTTGCCGAGCGACCGGGCGTGGCTGGGGACGCACACGGGATGAGGCGATGCCAGAGCATCGACGATTCCCGTGGGCGGCTCCAGGCGCGGCCGGGCGCCGGGAAGGTGCCCGCGAACTGATGACTCAGGTCACTAGTGCGGATGAGAGGACTCGAACCTCCACGGGGTTGCCCCCACGGCGACCTGAACGCCGCGCGTCTACCAATTCCGCCACATCCGCGTGGCGCCGTCACTCTAGCGGCGAGGCCGTAGCCTCCAGCGCGTGGCGGACCTCTCACAAACGGCCATCGGCACCTGGGGCGGCGGGCGGTTCATGAAGTTCGGCGAGCCGCTCGGCGACGAGCGGCTGCAGGCGCTGTTCACGCCCGGCGGCGGCGTCGACACGGTGATCAGCGCCGACACCTACGGCCAGGGCGAGGCCGACCGCGTGCTCGGGCGCGCGCTCGCGGCCCGCGAGCGCGAGAGCTACTCGCTCGTCGGCGCCGTCGGGCACGACTTCTACGAGGGCGAGCGCGAGGGCGCGAAGGGCTTCCCGCGCTTCACCGACCCGCGGCTGCGAGCCGAACAGGACTACGCGGCCTACCTCCAGGCAGCCACCGAGAAGAGCCTCGAGCGCCTGGGCCAAGACGACCTCGACCTCCTCCTCCTCCACAACCCCGACCGCACCGGCTACACCAACGAGTCCGTGTGGGACGGGATGAGCGCGATCAAGGAGCAGGGCCTCGCCCGCCAGATCGGCGTGGCGCCCGGGCCGGCGAACGGCTTCACGCTCGACCTGATCGAGTGCCTCGAGCGCTTCGGCGAGCGGATCGACTGGGCGATGATCATCCTGAACCCGCTCGAGCCCTGGCCCGGCCGGTTGGTGCTCGACGCTGCGGAGCGCAACGATGTCCGCCTGATCGCGCGGGTCGTGGACTACGGCGGCCTTTTCCACGACGACGTGCTCCCCGGCCATCCCTTCGCCGAGCACGACCACCGGATGTTCCGGCCCGAGGGCTGGATCGACGCCGGCCGCGAGCGGATGGAGGCGATGCGCCCCCACGCGGAGCGCCACGGCCTGACCATGCTCCAGCTCGCCTGCGCCTGGGACCTTGCCCACGCGCCCGTCCACTGCGTGGCACCGAGTCTGATCCAGGAGCCCGGCCCGGACGCCAAGCCGATCGAGGCCAAACGCGCGGAGCTCGGTGGTGTGCCGAGGTCAAGCCCGCTGAGCGCCGATGAGGTCGAGGAGATCGGCCGCATCGGAGACAACGCCGGCTCGATGGCGCTCAAGGGCGCCAGCCCGGACCACGACGGCGAGCCGCGGCCAGACCGCTGGCCGCTCACGCCGGACCTCGAGGGGGTGGCTTCCCGGTGGGGCATCGAGCCAGGCCGGGACCTCGTCAAGACGCCCTCCTGAACGCTTCCCCACCGACGGCGCGAGCCTCGCCTACTTCCAGTCGACTATCGCCGCGGCGATCTGCTCGCCGCGGTCCTCCTGCAGGAAGTGCGCCGCGCCCTCGACCTTCACCTGTCCGGTCGCGCCGGGAACGGAGTCGACGAACACCTGGCCCGACTTCGGATACGGGAACACCGGGTCGGAATCCGAGAAGGCCACGAGCACCGGCTTCTCCCAGGAACGCAGCGCCTCACCGACCGCGAGGAACGATGCCGCGGTCGGGTCGTCCTCCGAGGTGGGCACCAGCAGCGGGAAGGTCGCGGCGCCCGCCTTCGACTCGGGTGTGGGGAACGGCGCCTCGTAGGCGGCCACGACATCCTCCGGCAGGTCGGTCTTCGTCCCGCCCCCGATCACGAAGCCCACGGGCAGGTCCGGGTTCTTCTCGGCGAAGTTGCGCCACGCCATGAAGCCCTTCGACACCCGGCCGGTGAACAGGCCGGTGTTCATGATCACCAGGCGCGCCACGCGGTCGGCGTTCTCGGTCGCCCAGCGCAGGCCGATCGGCCCGCCCCAGTCCTGCACCACGACCGTCGCGGCCCTGAGGTCGAGGGTGTCGAGCACGCCGCCCACCTGCGCGGTGTGGCTGTCGTAGGAGTACCAGCCGAAGTCGGTGGGCTTGTCCGAGCGCCCGAAGCCCGCCAGGTCGGGGCAGATCACGCGGTAACCCGCGTCCACGAGCGGCGGCAGCATCTTGCGGTACAGGTAGCTCCAGCTCGGCTCGCCGTGGAAGCAGACGACCGGGTCCGCGCCGGGGTCCCCCTCGTCGATGTAGTGCATCCGCAGCCCGTCCACCTCGGCGTAGTTGGGCTCGAACGGGTACCCGGGGAGGCCATCGAAACGCTCGTCGGGTGTGCGGAAGTAGTCGGTCATTGGGCGAGGCTATGCGATCCGTCGGGACCACGGCATAGAACGCGTGTTCGCATGCTCGCCAAGGCAGAGTTTCTCGCAGTCGACACCGAGACCAACGGCCTCCCCGGGGAGGAGTGCGAGCTGACCGAGGTGGGTGCCGTGCTCGTCGGGGGCGGCGAGCTGCACGAGGAGTGGGAGTCGCTCGTGCGCACCGCGCGCCCGCTGGGGCGCGGGATCCAGCGCTTCACCGGCATCTCCCAGGGGATGGTCGACGCCGCACCCGAGCCGCGCGTGGTACTCGAGCAGCTGGCGGCGCGGATGGAGGGGCGCGTGCTGGTGGCGCACTCGGCGAGCTTCGACAAGAGGGTGCTCCACCAGGCCTTCGAGCGTGCCGGCGTGAGCTGGCCGGACCCGGATGTCCTCTGCACCGTGGCGCTCGCGCGCAGGTTCGCCCCGCTCGCGCGCCAGCGCAAGCTCGCACCGCTCGCCGGTGCGCTCGGCATCGACGTCGAGGGCACCCACCGCGCCCTCGTGGACGCTCGCACGTGCGCGCGTGTGTTCTGCGCGCTCTTCCCCCGCCTGTGTGCGGCGGCACCAACCCTCGAGCAGGCCATGGCGCTGGCCGCCCCGGGACGCAGCAAGAAGCGCCGCGCGGCGAAGGTCCGAAAGCGTCCTCCCGCCGAGCGGCCCGACCTCTCGCGCCTGCCCGAGGACCCCGGCGTCTACATCTTCCGCGACGAGGGCGGGCGGCCCCTCTATGTCGGCAAGTCGGTGTCCCTGCGCTCGCGGGCGCGCTCGCATTTCTGCGCGCCGGCGGGCTGGACCGAGCGTGCCGAGGTGGTGGACTACAGGCCCACACGTTCGGAGCTCGGGGCCCTCGTGCTCGAGAACCGGCTGATCAAGCAGTGGCGCCCGCCGGGCAACGTGAAGCTCAAGCGCACCGACGGCTACGTCTACGTGCGGTGCCGGCTCGACATCGAGTACCCCGTGCTCGACGTGGCCGCCGAACCCGCCAGCGGACGCGCGGTGAACATCGGGCCGGTGAAGGGCCGCGCCACGGCACGCGAGCTGGCCGACCAGCTCTCCTCCCTCTTTGGCCTGCGCCACTGCGGCCGCGCGCTTCGGCGCCGCGACCACCCCTCGATCTACGGCCAGATGGATCGCTGCGTGTCCCCCTGCCTGGGCGACCTCGACCCGAACGCCTACCGCCGCCGGCTCGACGAGGCGCTCGGGCTCTTCGACTCGGCGGGTGACGCGGCCGCCCGGCTTATCGCCCACGTCGAGGAGCACATGCACGAGGCCTCTGAGGATCGCCGGTACGAGCGCGCGGCCGCGCTGCGCTCACGGCGAGACCGGCTCGCCGGGCTGCTCGGCCGCCTCGACGGAGTGCTCGAGGCCACCGACCGGCGCACCCGGCTCGTGCTCGCCTCTCACCCGGCGAAGCCCGAATGGGAGGCCTTCTGGATCGCGGGAGGGCGGGTGGCCGACTGGGGCCCGGTGCCGGGCGTACGGGAGATCCGCGAGCGCTCCGAGCGTGCCGCCGAGGTGCGAAAAGGCCTGCTCTCGCCGGAGGAGGTGGACGAGGTGCGGATCGTGTCCTCGTGGCTTGCGCGCAACGATGCGCTCGAGCTCGATCTGTCCGGCGCGCCGACGGAGGCTGCGATCCGCCGATTTCTGCCCTCCGGCGCTCAAGCCGCGTAGCGGGCGGCCCGATGAAACCCCATGGCCACCGAAGGGCAGGACACCGCACGGCACCGCTGGCTCGGCGTCGGCCGCTCGAGCTCCCCGGACTCCGTGGCCGCCGCATACGGCGCCACCGAGGGCGCCCTCACCGGGCCCGACCCGAAGCTGCTCATGGCCTTCGGCTCCGATTCCTATGACCTTCCGGCCCTGCTCGGAGCCATCCGCGAGCGCGCCCCCGACACTCCCTGATCGGCTGCTCGACCGCGGGCGAGTTCGCCCTCACCGGTCCCGGTGACGAGGGCGTGGTGGTGATCGCCTTCGGCGGCGAGGGCTTCGAGGCGGCCCGGCCAGCGCCACCGGGGCGTCCGAGCGCCTGCACGACGCAGGCGCCACGGCCGCCCGCTGCATGAACGACCTCGAAGGGCCCTCCCACCGCGTGCTGCTGGTGCTCACCGACGGCCTCGCGGGCGACCAGCAGGAGATCGTGCGCGGCGCCCACTCGGTGGTCGGAGCGGGCGTGCCCCTGGTGGCCGGCTGCGCGGGCGACGACATGCGCATGCTCCGCACCTCCCAGCTCTGCGACGACCAGGCGCTCGAGAACGCCGTGGTGGCTGCCGCGCTCACCTCAGATGCGCCATTCGGCATCGGCGTGCGCCACGGCTGGCGGCGTGTGGGCGAGCCGATGCTCGTGACGAAGAGCGCCGGGACCCGCGTCCACAGGATCGACGACCACCCTGCGCTCGACGTCTATCTCGAGCGCCACGACGCGCCGCCGGAGGCGCACACCGACTCTGCCGCCTTCACACGCTTCGCCCTCACCCACCCGCTCGGCCTCGACCGCCGCACGGGCGAGGAGCAGATCCGGGTCGTGGGCGAGGCGGATTTCGAGGAGCGCTCGCTGGAATGCCTGGCCGAGGTCCCCCAGGGCGGCCTCCCGTAGCTCATGGAGGGCGACGACGAGTCGGTGCTGGCCGCGACCGACGAGACCTGCGAGGACGCGCTC
The DNA here is from genome assembly GCA_013696425.1 of Thermoleophilaceae bacterium. Classification (GTDB taxonomy): domain Bacteria; phylum Actinomycetota; class Thermoleophilia; order Solirubrobacterales; family Thermoleophilaceae; genus JACCYP01. The sequence goes on along the minus strand of JACCYP010000155.1, from coordinate 3,818 downwards.
GCGCCGCTCGACGGCCGCGAGCTGCTCGGACTGCTCGCCTTCGACTGCATCGCCCGCCGGGGCGTGCTGGGTGACACCGGTATCCGTAAGGAGGTCGACCGCGTGGCCGAGCGCGCCGGCGGCGCCCCCATTTCGCGCACCCGATGTCCCACTCCGCCCTCACCGCCGCGCTCGAGGACGGCGGGCCCATCGCCGGCTGGCCCGACGAGCCGATGCGCTCCACCGCGGTCTAGCCGTAGCTCAGAACCGGGCGGGCCACGATCCAGTCGAAGGCACGGTCGCCGAGCAGGCGCTGCAGCCCGATCGCCACCCGGGCATCGCGCGAGGGGTAGCGGATCTTCGGCTTCTCGGCCGTGAGCGCGCGGCCGATCTTCTTCGCCACGTACTCGGGCGGCACCGCACCCGCCTTGCCCTTTGCGGCCTTCACCGCTTCCTCCTGGAGGATTTCCATCATCCGCCCGTAGCGCTGGCCGGCCTCGGGCGGCATCTCCGCGCGCATGGCGTCAGCGGTTGCGGCGCCGCGGTCCCAGATCGGCGTCGCCGTGCCGCCCGGCTGGATCACGATCACCTCGATGCCCTGGTCGCGGGTCTCGCGGCGCATCGCATCGGCCACCGCCTCGAGCCCGAACTTCGACGCCGCGTAGGGAGCGAACAGCGGGAGCGCGATGCGGCCGCCGACCGAGGTCACGAACAGCACCCGGCCCTGCGCGGCGCGCACGCGCCCGAGCACGGCCTGCGTCACCGCCACCTGACCGACGAGGTTCACCTCGAGCTGGCGGCGCAGCTCGTCGAGGGGCACGTACTCGACGGGTGCGTTCACCGCGACGCCGGCGTTGTTCACCAATCCGTAGAGCTCGTCCGGAAGCGTCGCGGCGGCGGCCGCGATCGAATCGGTGTCGGTCACGTCGATCGTCACCGGTGTCACGCCCGGCTCGCGCTCGAGGCGCTCGGCGTCCGCGGGCTTGCGCACCCCGGCGCGGACGTCGAAGCCGCTGGCTCCCAGGTGCTTCGCGGTGGCGTGGCCGATGCCCGTCGATGCCCCCGTCACGAGGACGGTGCGGCGGCCGGCGCTCATCAGCGCCTGCCGAAGATGCGCAGGAGGAAGAGGAAGAGGTTGATGAAGTCGAGGTAGAGCCGGTCGTTTCCTTGAAGTGTGCGCGCGGAGGGCGCGCCAGGCCGAGCTGGACGCCAACCGCGGCCGAAGCCGGTAGCGGCGCTACCGGCGAGGGCGTGGGTGGCGATCCAGCGACGGCATGGCGTGGCCTCCGTGCGTACGCCGCGAGCGCGCCGAACATGGCCGAGGTCACCAGGAACGTGGTGAAGATGGTCTCGCCAGCGTAGATCTCGAAGATGAACGAGAAGAGCACGCCGTTGATGGCCGCGTAGACGAAGAACAGGGTGATCGCGACCGGTATCGAGATCTTCTCGATGGCGGCGGAGAGCGCGAACACGATCCCGAGGCTCGCGATGATCAGGACGACCATCACGACCGGGTTGGCCGTGACGTCGGTCACCAGCGACTGGCTCGAGCTGACCACGCCCGCCACCCCGCCGGTCACCGCCAGGCCGGCGAGCATCCACATGAACACCTTCTGCAGGAAGGTGTTGAGCTCGATCCCGACGGGCTCAGCAGGGACTGCGGCGTATTCCATCGCGCGAATCTACCTCCCCGGCGCGAGAACGGCGTTTCTCGCTCCGCTCGTGATCGCCATCGTCAGCATCTGGCTCACGAATGTGGCGGTGCTCCTGGGTGCCGCGGTGGCGTGTGAGTGGCGGAAGGGCTAGAACTGCGGATCGTGCGAGGCATGGAACGACAGACGCTCGTGTACCTCGGCGGCGTGAGCGGGCGCCGGCCCAAGGTGCCCGTGGATCCCGCCGTGCTCGAGGAGACGGCGCTCGGGGCGATGACCGACGAGGCCGCCTCCTACATATCCGCGGGCGCGGGCACACGCGCGACGATGGACGCGAACCGCTCGGGCTTCGCCGGCTGGCGGATCGTGCCGCGGATGCTCCGCGACACCTCGGGACGCACGATGGAGACCACCCTCTTCGGGCGCACGCTCCCGGCGCCGCTGCTCACCGCGCCGATCGGGGTGCTGGAGCTGGCCCACACCGACTCCGACGTGGCGGTGGCGCAGGCCGCGCGCGCAACCCGGGTGCCGATGATCATCTCGAACCAGGCATCGACGCCGATGGAGGAGATCGCCGCCACGCTCGGCGATTCGCCGCGCTGGTTCCAGCTCTACTGGAGCTCCTCCGACGACCTCGTCGAGAGCCTCGTCGGGCGCGCGGAGGGCTGCGGGGCCGAGGCCATCGTGGTCACGCTCGACACCACCCAGCTCGGCTGGCGCCCGCGCGACCTCGACGCGGCCTATCTCCCGTTCCTGCGCGGCAAGGGGATCGCGCAATACACGAGCGATCCGGTATTCAACCGGCTCGTGGAGGAGAGCGCCGAGGACGCCGGCGACGCTCCGAAGCCCCGCCCCACGCTCTCGGCCATCCGCACGCTGATCCAGCTCACCCGGTCGGGTGCCAGCCGCGCGCAGGTGCAGAAGTTCACGCAGGTCTACTCGCGGCCCTCGCTCGCCTGGGAGAACCTCGCGTTCCTGCGCGAGCGCACCAAGCTCCCGATCCTCCTGAAGGGAATCCTCCACCCCGACGACGCCGAGCGCGCGATCGCCGAGGGCATGGACGGCGTGCTGGTGTCGAACCACGGCGGGCGCCAGGTGGACGGCTCGATCGGCACCGCCGAGGCGCTGCCGGCGGTGGCCGAGCGGGTGGCGGGCCGGGTGCCCGTGCTGCTCGACTCCGGCGTGCGCGGCGGCGCCGACGTGTTCAAGGCCGTGGCGCTCGGCGCCGACGCCGTGCTCGTCGGGCGCCCCTACGTCTACGGGCTGGCGCTGGCGGGCGCGGCCGGCGCGCAGGAAGTGCTCGAGAACTTCCTCGCCGAGTTCGATCTCACGATGGCGCTCACGGGCGTGACCTCGGTCGGGGAGATCGGTCCCGGCGCGCTCGTGCGGGTGCCGTAGTGGCCGAGCAGCTCTGGGCGCCCTCCGCGGAGCGCATCGAGCGCGCCACCCTCACCCGCTTCATGCGCGAGCAGGGCCACTCGACCTACGACGCGCTGTGGCAGTGGTCGGTCGGCGACCTCGACGGCTTCTGGCAGGCGGTGTGCGACTTCTTCGCGATCGAGTTCGCCTCCCCGCCGTACCGGGTGCTCGGCTCGCGCGACATGCCCGGCGCGGAGTGGTTCCCCGGCGCGACACTCAACTTCGCCGAGCACATGTTCCGCGGCAAGGACCCTGACGCGCTTGCGATCCAGCACGCGTCCGAGCTGCGCCCGCTCGGCTCCTGGACGTGGGGCGAGCTGCGCGCGGAGACCGAGCGGATCGCCGCTGGCCTGCGGGCGAAGGGAGTCGGCGAGGGCGACCGCGTGGCCGCCTACCTGCCGAACATCCCCGAGACCGTCGCCGCCTTCCTCGCGACCGCGTCGCTCGGGGCGATCTGGTCGAGCGCCGCGCCGGAGTTCGGCGCCCGCTCGGTGATCGATCGCTTCGCACAGATCGAGCCCAGGGTTCTGCTGGCGATCGACGGCTACCGCTACGGCGGCAAGGACTTCGACCGCTCCGCCCAGGTGAAGGAGATCGCCCGCGAGGCGGGCGCGGAGGTGGTGCGGCTCGGATACCTCGACGGCACCGGCTGGGCCGAGGGGTTCCTCGGCGAGCCGGGTGACCTGGAGTTCGCCCATGTGCCATTCGACCACCCGCTGTGGGTGCTCTACAGCTCGGGCACCACTGGCCTGCCCAAGCCGATCGTCC
>JACCYP010000132.1 GCA_013696425.1 Thermoleophilaceae bacterium | reverse complement strand
GTCTACGGCGCTGCGGCGGGGGCGGCGGCGCTGGCGCTGCGGACGCGGTCGTGGCGGGAGCTGCTCGTGTACTCCGGCTCGGCCCTCGCCGCCGGGCTCCTGTTCTACGGACCGTTCCTGATCGCCGCCGGGGCCGGAACGGTCTGGGACGAGCTGATCGGCGTGTCCCTGCGCGAGCGCGACTACTGGACGCTGCCATTCCCGCTCGGATACGACGGGCCGCTGCGCCTCGGGCACCTGCCCAAGGACGGCAAGGACGTGCTCGGCTTCTACGTGCCGCTGCTGCTCGTGCTCGGCCTCGCCGTGGCGGCCGCGGGCGTTTGGGTGCGGCGCTTCGAGGCGCGCGTCGCCGGATTGGCGGTGCTCGGCCTCGGCTGCCTCTCCTATCTCGTCTCGCGCCCGGACGAGCTCCACGCGACCCCGTTGCTCGTGGTGCTCGCCGCCCTGCTGCCGATCTGCCTCGCCCCGCTTCTCGTCGGCGCCGAGCGCTCGCCTGGGCACCCGCTGGGTGCACGATCGAGCGTTCGAGGTGTTCTTGCCGTCGCGGCGGCCGCGCTGCTCGCCCTGCTGCTCGCCCACGGCGTGCTCAACCGCGGATCGGCGCTTGTGCGTCCCGAGGCCGCGGAGGCGGTCGATGTCGACGCGGCGGCGGGCGCACGCGTGCCGCCGGAGGAGGCGCGCGCGCTCGAGGCCACGGTGACCGAGGTGCAGCGGCTCGTGCCCCCGGGCGGCGATATCTACGTGCTCCCGCGGCGGTCGGACCTCGTCCGGATCGGCAACCCACTGCTCTACGTGCTCACCGAGCGCGGCAACCCGACCGACCGCGACTTCGGCCTGCTCTCGCGCGAAGGGGAGCAGCGCGCGGCAATCGCCGCGCTCAAGCGCGAGCGCCCCCCCGCACTCATCCGCTGGACCGACCCGCGGTCGAGCCGGCCCGAGCCGAACGAACGCGGGAAGCCGAGCGGGATCGTGGTCCTCGACGAGTACGTGGCCGCCAACTACGAGCGCGTGGCGCGCAACGGGTACTACGACGTGCTGGTGCCGGTCACTTCCACGCGTGGACCGCGCAGCGGCCCTGCTGTGCCCTGAACCGCGGGCCCCTCATGCGCCGGTAGGCGGCGCGCGCGAAGCGGTACCGGCGCGCCTCACGGTGCACGACCTCTACGCGGGTGAAGCCGACGTAGCGGAGCATTGCCTCGAGCGCCTTCATGTTCGGCCCCCACCAGTTCGAGTCATCGCCCGCGAGGGCCTCCCCCGGGTAGAAGGCCATGGCGGGGCGGCCGAGGTCGAGCAGGTCCACGTGGGTCTCGAGGATGAGCTGGTTCGAGCAGACGCTCGCCACCTTCTCGAGCCCGAGCAGCGGGTGGGGCAGGTGGTAGAGCACTCCGAGGAACAGCACGAGGTCGAAGGTGCCGATGGTCTCCGGATCGAGGTCGAGCACGTCGATGCCGCGCGCCTCGACCTTCGATTTGAGCGCGCGGTGGGCGAGGTCGAACCCAGCCCGGGTGCCCCAGCCCTTCGGGCCCCACGCGGGCTCCTCCCAGGCGAAGGAGTCGGTCGCCAGCACACGCTCCGCGCCGCGGCGCTCGGCCTCGAAGGAGAAGAACCCGTCCCAGGCGCCCACATCGAGCACCGAGCGGCTCTCGAGGCTCTCGGGCAGCGCGAGCCACTCGAGCTTGCGGAAGGTCTCGTCCTTTCCGGGCGTCACGAGCCCGTCGCCGAGATCGATGGTGTGGAACCACTCGACGCCCTCCACCTCGGCGCGCAGCGACGGCGCGGTGTGGCTCAGCGCAGTCCTATCCCGCGCCGGGCCGGGCGCCTGCGCATGCGGATGGCCTCGCGCTCGGGCTCGCGCCCGCCGCGGGCGCTCTCGACGGCCCGGTCGACCTCGCGCAGGAGCTCCTCGCGAAAGCGCGTGACGCCGAAGGTTTGCGCGTTGTCGAGGCACGCCTGCGGATCGATCGCGGCGTCGTCGAATCCCTCGACGGCCGCCGCGAGCTCGGCCTCGCCGCCGCTCCAGAGCGTGCCGGTGACCCCGTCGATGACGGTCTCTCGCGCACCGCCCTCGTCGCGGGCGATGACCGGGCGCCCAGAGGCCTGCGCCTCCACCGCGGCGAGGCCGAACTCCTCGGCGGCGGTCACCACCAGCGCGCGGCAGGTCGAGAGCAGGCGCTCGGCCTCGGCGTCCCTGACGCGGCCAGCGAAGGTCACGTTCGGGGCGGCGATGCGGCGCAGATGGCGCATGTCGGGGCCGTCGCCGGCCACGACGAGCGGGCGGCCGATCGCGCCGAAGGCGTGCACGGCCTCGTCGATCCGCTTGTGGGGCATCAGCTCCGAGAGCAGCAGGTAGTGGTCCCCGATCTGCTCGGAGGGACCGAAGCGCGAGAGGGCCACCGGGGGGTGGATCACCCTCGAGTCGCGGCCGAAGTAGGCCTGGACCCGGCGCTGGGTCATCCGCGAGATCGTGACGTAACGGTCGACGCGCTGGGCGGCGATCCAGTCCCACTGGCGCCAGCGGCGGAAGAGGCCGCGGAGGACGGCCCTCGAGAACGGGTCGCGGCGGTCGGAGAGCGTGCGCTCGCGCTCGTTCCACGCGTACCGGAACGGGTTGTAGCAGTAGCAAACATGCACGGCGTCGGGGTCCGGGATGACCGCGTGGGCCCACGCGCTCGAGCTCGAGATCACGAGGTCGTAGCCGGACAGGTCAAGCGATTCAATCGCCGCCGGGTAGAAGGGCAGGAGGCGGCGGAAACTGCGCTCGGTGGGGCGCACGTGCCGCAGGAACGAGGACTGCACGTTGCGGTGCTCGAAGCGTCCCTCGGTGCCCTCCGGGTCGTAGACGGCGGTGAACACGTCGGCCTCGGGCCAGAGGTCGCAAATCTCCAGGAAGACACGCTCCGCACCGCGGACGTCGACCAAGAAGTCATGTATGAGCGCAACCTGCGGCTGATCAGGCACGACGGGGCAGTCTACGTTGGGGCCTGCTAGAAACGACGCTCGTGTCCCGCAAACGCACCGCCCTCGCCGCGCTCCTGGCGCTGACGCTCGCCGCTCCTGCGGCCGCGCAGAACGCCGGGGACGAGCAGTACCGCGACCCCCTCGGAGGCAGCGAGGGGAACTCGCGCTCGGAGTCCGGATCCGGGAACAGCGGCGGCGGCGGCAACAGCAACTCCGGCAACAGCGGCTCCTCGCAGGGCAGCGCCGGCACACAGAGCCAGTCCCAGGCGGCGCCCGCTCAGGCTGAGAGCACCCCAAGCGAGACGAGCGCCGGCACCGGCTCAGGCGAGCTCGCACGCACCGGGCTCGACGAGCACTACGTGCTCGTCGTCGGCCTCGCGCTGCTGGCGGCGGGCGCGGGTTTGCTGCTCGTCACGCGCCGCGCCTGAGGCTCGCCGCTTCGCGGCTCGTTTGAACTGCGGGCAATGGAGGACTGGCTGGGCGGTTTGCGGTGCCCGCGAGGCGCTTCCGAGCTTCGTTCGTCACTTGAGCCGCCTAGGGCCGGACTAAGTGACGAACGAAGCCGGCGTGGCGCGTTGCCGCAACGCCTCGCGCGCGACGGCACCGCCCCGCGCCACCCCCTTATTGCTCGCTGTTCTCCGTCCGAGCGCCGAAGGCGCGAAGCTCAGGAGAAGACCGGCGGCGCCAGCATCGCCCGCGCCTCCGCGATGAGGTCGCGCTCGAGGCGCCAGGTCGCCGCCGCCAGCGCGACGCCAAAGATCGCGAGCTCCGCGACGGCCTGCGCGGCGCCGCGCTCGCCTCCCCAC
>JACCYP010000116.1 GCA_013696425.1 Thermoleophilaceae bacterium | reverse complement strand
GAGCACGGTCGCGGCGCCCACGATCAGCGGGTTGGCGAAGGCCTTCAGGTAGGGGCTGTTCGGGCGCGTGTTCACTACTTCAGGAGGAAGTCGAGTAGGGGGAGGGCCGGGCGCTCGCCGGTCTTGGGGAGGTCCGGGAGCGGCACGCCCGGCAGGAGCTCCTTCGGCCGCGCCGGTGCCTGCGGCTTCGGCTGAGGCGGCTGCGGCTGCTCAGGCCCGGGCGTCGGCCGCGGGCCCGCGGGACCGTCCGTGCGGCCGCTGCGGCCCCTCGTCTTCTCGTCCCGCCCGCGAGAGCGCGCGTCCCGTGAGGCGGTGGCGCTCGCTCCGGTGAAGTTCGCGTTGCAGCCGGGCGTCGGTTTGAGCGCGTACTCCTGGCAGGTGCCGGCGATCTGGTAGCTCGGCAGGATGTGGGAGAAGCGGTCGAACCGGCTCGTGGCGGCAGTCGCGTAGTAGAAGAAGCTGAGGAGCCCCTCGGTCGATCCGCTCGTCTTCAGCGACTCGACCAGCTCGGTGGCCTTGGTCACGATCGGCGGCAGCTTCGCCGCGACGGGCTTGAGCGAACGCCCGACGGGGCGTGCGGCCTTCACGGCGCGGCGGCCGGTCCTCGACAGGTCCGAGAGCTTCAGGAGCGCGGGCCTGCCGGCTTCGTTCAGCGGCTCGAAGTCGGCCAGCAGGCGCTCTAGGGCCGGGGCGGCGAGGCGCGCGTGGCGCACGATCGGAGTCGCGTCCTCCGACAGCGAGGCGAGATCACGCGCGGAGGGCTCGAGCTCGTCGAGCACCGCGGGCAGGCGGTCGATGGCCGTGCCGAGGTCCCCGCGCCGGGAGGCGATCGCGCTGCCCGCCACCTCGGCGCGGTCGATGAAGTCCTTCACCTCGCCGTCGCGGCCCGCGAGCTCCGCGAGCACGGCGTCGGACTCCTCCACCAGCGCGCCGAGCGTGCGCCTGTCCCGCCCGATGATCTTCAGCACGCGGTCGACCTGCTGCAGCGCGGGGTTCGCGCGCTTGATCGTCTCCGAGAGCTCTTCGGGCCGGCCCGCGAGACCGGTGCCGAGCTCGTTCACGATCAGGGAGAGCCGCTGGCGGTAGGGCAGGCGCAGGCTCGCGAACACGAGGTCGAGATCGATGGGCGCGTGGGTCTGCCCCACCGGCACTCGCGGCACGCCGTCGGTCTTGCGCAGCTCGCCCGCCTTCGGCGTGCCCGGGCTGCACTGCACGAACTTTTCGCCGATCAGGCTCTGCGGCCGGATGATGCAGTCCGCGTCGGCGCGGAAGGGCGCGAAGCCCTCCTGGATCTCCATCTCCACGAGCGCCCTGCGCTTGGGCGTGAGCTTCACGGCCTTCACCTGGCCCACCCTGGCGCCGGCGATCTTCACGTCCTGGCCCCCGATCAGAAAGCCCGCGTTGTCGAACTCGGCGTCCACGCGGTAGGAGGGCGCGCCGCCCCCGCGCGCGCCAGTGGCGAGCGCCACGGCCACCACCGCGGTGAGCACGACGAGCGAGTATGCGACCAGTCGGCGCATCTAGCGGGGAGAGTCCGCCGGGTTGCAGGAACCGGCCCGTTCGAGGTTGGGCGAGGAGCCGTCGGGCAGCGCCTGCTGCGCGGCGCCGGGGCAGCGCTTGATCACGCCCTTGCGGTAGCCGGTGAGACCCTGCTGGGCGGCCGGCAGCGGCACAAGCGAGGCGAAGTTCGCCAGCGAGTAGACGCTCGCCTGCGCGGAGATGCGCGCGAAGTGGCCGTTGGCGTCGTAGTAGCCGCCGGTGGCGCCACCGAAGCCGTTGAAGAGCCCGCCGATCAGGTCGGGTGTGTAGGGCCGCGCGTCATCGACGATCGGCTGGGCATCCGCCACCGTCTTCTCCGTCGACTCGAACGCCGGGATCGACGACTTCGCGAGCGGCGGGAGCTTCTTCAGGACGTCGAGCAGGTCACCGCCGCGGCGCGGCGCGTCGACCGCGCGCGTGAGGCGGGCGATCACCGGGCGCCCGCGGCGAGCCACGGGCCGCAGCCGGCGCAGGAAGGTGGCC
>JACCYP010000028.1 GCA_013696425.1 Thermoleophilaceae bacterium | reverse complement strand
CCTTCATGCCCGAGCGCACGCTCGACGCCGAGGAGGCCGCGGCGGTGTCGCACGGGCGCCGCCTGGCCGGCGGCGCGAACGGCGCGGCATTCGTGCGCCTCACGAGCGGCGGCACGCTCGTGGCCGTGGCCGAGCCGCGCGAGGGCGACCTCCAGCCGGTGGCGGTGTTCGCCCGGTGAAGGTCACCTCGCTCCCCGACGCCGAGGCGCGTGAGCGAAAGGTCGCGGTCGGCACCTTCGACGGCGTGCACATCGGCCACCGCGAGGTGATCCGCGGCGCGGACACGGTGCTCACCTTCGACCCGCACCCGCTCGCGGTGATCCACCCGGAGGCGCTTCCCAAGCTGCTCGACTCCTTCCCGATCAAGCGCGACCTGATCGCCGGCCTGGGGATCGCGGAGCTCGTGGTGATTCCCTTCGACGCCGACTTCGCCGCCCAGGAGGCGGAGGAGTTCATCGACGAGGTGCTGGTCGCGAAGCTCGGCGCCACCCAGGTGTCGGTGGGCGAGAACTTCCGGTTCGGCAAGCAGGCAAAGGGCGATGCCGACATGCTGCGCGCGCGCCCGGAGTTCGAGACGCGCGTGGTGCCGCTCGTGGAGGTCGAGGGCGAGATCGTGTCCTCGAGCCACATCCGCGGCCTCGTCACCGCGGGCGATGTGAAGATGGCGGCGAAGTTTCTCGGCTCGCCGTTGATGCTCGAAGGGGAGGTGGTGCACGGCGACAAGCGCGGGCGCGAGCTCGGGATGCCCACCGCCAACATCGTCCCGGACGACCGGCTAGCGGTCCCCGGACACGGGGTCTACGCGGCATGGGCCCACGGCCACAAGGCGGCCGTGAACGTGGGGGTGCGTCCGACCTTCGGCACCGGGCGGGCGTTGCTCGTCGAGGCCTACCTGATGGGCTTCGAGGGTGACCTCTACGGCGATCAGCTGCGCATCGCGTTCGGCGAGCGCCTGCGGGGCGAGCGGCGCTTCGATTCGGCCGATCAGCTGGTGGTTCAGATGACGAGGGACGTCGAGCAGGCTGCTACGGTTCTCGACCGCCCATGAGTCTCACTGTTGACGCCAAGAAAGAGATCGTTTCCAAGCACGGAAAGTCCGATGCGGACACCGGGTCGCCCGAGGTCCAGATCGCTCTTCTCTCGGCTCGCATCAGTCACCTCACCGAGCATCTGCGGGAGCACAAGAAGGACCACCACAGCCGCCGCGGCCTGCTCATGCTGGTGGGCCAGCGCCGCCGGCTACTGAACTACCTGCAGAAGAAGGATCTGGAGCGCTACCGCGCCCTGATCGCCCAGCTCGGGCTCCGGCGCTGATCTGGCGGGGCCGGATCACCGGCGCGCACCGATGATTGGTCCGGGCGCCGAGGCGCCCGCGTTCACCCTGCCGGACCAGGATGGAAACGACGTCTCGCTGTCGGAGCTGCGGGGCACGAAGGTCGTGCTCGTCTTCTACCCGCAGGACTTCTCGCCGGTCTGCACCGACCAGCTGAACGTCTACCAGGAGGTGCTCAGCGAGCTCGGTGCCCACGGCGCGGTGATGTACGGCATCTCGGTCGACCATTCCTGGGCGCACAAGGCCTTCCAGGAGAAGCTCGGCCTCTCGATCCCGCTGCTCGCCGACTTTCACCCGAAGGGCGAGGTCGCCAGGGACTACGGCGTCTACGCGGATGACTACGGCGTGGCCGGGCGTGCACTCGTGCTGATCGGCGAGGACGGCGTGGTCAAGTGGTCGCACATGTCGCCCTCGCCCCTGGAGGTTCCCGGGGCGAATCTCATCTTTGACGCACTCGCTGCGTAGCGCTCCGGTCCCGGTGGAGCAGCCGGGAGACCATGCCCGGGGCGATGGACGCCTCGTGATCGAGTACGCCGACTACGAGTGTCCCTACTGCGCCCGGACCGACGTACTGCTTGCCGACCTCCCGGTGCGCCGTGTGTTCCGCCATTTCCCGGTGGCCTCGAAGCACCCGCGCGCCCAAGCGCTCGCCGCCGCCGTCGAGGCCGCCGCGCTGCAGGGCCGCTTCTGGGAGATGCACGACTCCCTCTACGCCGACCACGGCCGTCTCGACGACCCACACCTGTGGGAGCGCTGCGAGCGCCTCGGAATCGACCTCGGGCGCTTCGAGGCAGACCGCCGCTCGGAGGCCGTCGCGGAGCGCGTGAAATGCGACTTCCGCTCCGGCATCGCCGCCGGCGTGGTGTCCACGCCGACACTCTTCCTGGACGGCGTCGCGCATCCGGGGATCCCGGATGAGCGCCTGCTTGCAGAGCTGCGCCGGTGCTAGGCTCGCCTCAACTTTCCGAAAAGGGAAAAGCAATTGCCGCCAACCGGAGGCGGCGCTGAAAGGAACCAATGAGTAACGAAGTTAGCCGCGTCTCGGTCGATGTCGGAGGTACCGAGTTCTCTCTCGAGACCGGCAAGCTCGCCAAGCAGGCGAGCGGCTCCGTGGTCGTACGCGCCGGGGACACCATGGTCCTCTGCACGGCCACCGCAGGTAACGAGCGCGACGTCGATTTCCTCCCGTTGACGGTTGACGTGGAGGAGCGGATGTACGCCGCCGGCAAGATCCCCGGATCATTCTTCAAGCGCGAGGGCCGGTCCGGCGAGAAGGGCACCCTCACCGCGCGCATGATCGACCGACCGATCCGCCCGCTGTTCCCCAAGGGCTGGCGTCGTGAGACCCAGCTCGTGGCGATCCCGATGTCGATCGACCACGTGAACCCCTACGACATCCTCGCCATGAACGGCGCCAGCGCCGCGCTCATGGTCTCGGACATCCCGCTCCCGTTCCCGGTCGGCGCCGTGCGC
>JACCYP010000010.1 GCA_013696425.1 Thermoleophilaceae bacterium | reverse complement strand
CGACGTGGTCGCCCCGGCGCCTCGTTGCGGCCGCGTTCCGCCGGCTCGCGGAGCGCTGGCCGGTCGCGCTCGGCGGCCTGATGCCGCTCGATCCTGCGGACGAGCTGCGTGCCGCCGGGTTCTCCGTGACGCGGCGGGTCGAGCTCCCGCACAGCGGCTACCCCTCGCTCGTGCTGGCGGCGGAGCGCCGCTAGCGTCAGCCGGGATGCGCGAGGTCGAGATACGCGGGGAGATGATCCGGCTGGGCGTGCTGCTGAAGCTCGCCGGGCTCATCGACGCCGGCGGAGAGGCGAAGGCCTTCCTCGCCTCGGAGCCCGTGATGGTGAACGGCGAGCCGGAGGAGCGCCGCGGGCGACAGCTCTTCGACGGCGACCGGATCGCGGCCGGCGGCGAGCTGCTCGTGATCGCCGCCGGGCACCCCGACAGCTGATGGTAGCCAGCCGCCTGAGCTGGGAGCGAAGCTCGCCAGGATCGACGTGAGCCGCGGCCGCGAGGAGCTCTATCGCGATCAGGTTCCGCAATTGCTCGAGTCACTCTCCGAGAATGCCCGGGTCGAATCGATCCGCGCCTCGAACGCCATCGAGGGCATTGAGGTGGACGCCGGACGGGTCGAGCTTCTCGCTCGCGAAGGCGGGTCTCACTTCCGTAGTCGCAACGAGCGGGAGTTCGCCGGCTACCGCGACGCCCTCGATGAGCTGATGCGCAAGCCCGAGACCCGGTCGCCCACCGTCGGGTTCATCCTTCATCTCCACGGTCGGCTGTACTCACACACACGGGCGGCCGGGGGCTCGCTCAAGCTCGAGGACAACTACATCCGGGACACCGACGAGCACGGAGAGCGGCAAGTGGTGTTCACACCCCCGGCCTGGAGGGACACGCCGTTCATGCTCAAGGAACTCGAGGATCGCTACCGCGAAGCGACCGAACGCGAGGTGGCCCACCCGCTGGTGCTCGTGTCCGCGCTCATCCTTGACCTGCTCGCGATCCACCCCGTGATCGACGGCAACGGCCGCACGGCTCGGCTCCTCACGACGAGCGAACTCCTGCGCCAGGGCTACGGGGTACCGCGCTACGTGAGCCTCGAGCAGCTGATCTTCGAGTCGAAGGACAGCTACTACGACACGCTGTACGCCTCCCAGCAGGGATGGCACGACGGCGCGCACTCGATCTGGCCGTGGACGGACTACCTCACCACCGTCCTGCTCACCGCATACGTGAAGTTCGAGTCACGCGCCGCGGATGCCCGCGGGACCGGTGGGATGAACAAGCAGGCGCGCACCCGCCACCACGTCGAAAACTTCGCGCCGGCGACATTCCGGATCGCCGATCTGCGCTCGGCACTACCCGGCGTCAGCGACCCGACCCTCAGGCTCGTGCTCAACCAGATGCGCGAGGAGGGACGTGTGGAGGTGGACGGAGTCGGTCGCAGCGCCGTCTGGCGGCGCCGGACTCAGTAGAGCACCGAGGGAAACCACGAGCCGCGCGGCTACTGGCGCTCGAGCACGTCGAAGGACCACAGCTCGCTGGAAGTGCCGACCGGGCCCTTGCGGTGCTGGGCGTGGCCCTCCGCGAAGTCCGGGCTCTGCACCCAGGCCTGGAAGTCCTCCTCCGAGCGCCAGCGGGTGAGGACGAGACAAACGTCGCGCTCATCGTTTGGGCGCAGTAGCTCGAAGGCCTCGAAGCCCTCGGCCTGGTCGACCTTGCCGGCGCGGTTGGCGAAGCGCTCGGCGAACTCCTCGAAGCGCTCGCGTGGAACGGTGATGGCGTTGACCTTGACGACGCTCATGGCTTCCGGATCCTAGCCGCGCCGGAAGGGCGGCTGTCCTCGGGCTGTGATTCCTTCTCTGGATGCGTCCCGACGACCCATTCGACTCCGAGCTGCGGATCGAAGTCGTGCTCTTCCGGGCGCCGGAGGGCGACTTCGGCGTGGTGGCGGGATCGGATGGCGACGGTGAGGAGGTGATCGCCGCCGGGCCGCTCGGGCATCTGGAGCAGGGGTCGCGGGTGCGGATCGCGGGGCGCTGGCAGGAGCATCCGCGGCACGGGATGCAGGTGCGCGCCGAGCTCGGGTACGAGCTCGATCCGGATGATGCTGCCGGTGCGCGCAAGTACCTGCTGACGATCCGCGGGATCGGGCGGGCGCGGGCGGAGAGGCTGATCGAGCGATGGGGCGACGCGGTCTTCGAGGCGATCGACGGCGATCCGCGCACTGCGTTTGCGGGGGTGATGGGAGCGAAGGCGGCGGAGCGGGCGGCCGACTCGTGGCGCGAGCGGCGCTCGGTGCGCGAGCTGTACCTGTTGCTGGCCCCACACGGAGCGGGGTGGCTGGCGGAGCCGCTGCGGGCGCGGCTCGGGCCGGATGCCGCGGCCTTGGTGCGGCTCGATCCGTACCGGCTGACGGAAGAGGACGGCGTCGGCTTCGCTACCGCGGACGCGATCGCGCGCGGGGCCGGGGTGGCGCCCGATTCGCCCGGGCGTGGGCGCGCGGCGGTCGTGCACGCAC
>JACCYP010000306.1 GCA_013696425.1 Thermoleophilaceae bacterium | reverse complement strand
CGCGTACGTGGGCCGAGCTCGGGGAGAGCGGCCAGCGCGAGCTCGGTTGAGAAGAACATCACCGCCGCCGGGCGGGCCGGCGGGCGGCCCTTCAGCTCGTAGAGGCGCTCGACTCCCTCGCGCGCGTCAGGGTCGGTCGCGAGCCCGTACACGGTGTCGGCCGGGAACAGCGCGACGCCGCCGACCGACATGCAGCGTTCGAACGTCTTCGCCTGCGCTGGCGTAACTTCGGCCATCCCTCTAGGTTGACGAAGCATGCGCAAACTTCTTCCGCTCGCTCTCGTACTCGGCGCGCTGGCACCCGCGTCCGCGCTTGCGTCCACCGCCGGAGTCAGCATCACACGCAGCGCCTGCAACGACGACACCTGCCGCTACGCCACCGACTTCGATCTGGCCACCGCCGTGCTTACCGTGGCCGGGCAGCCGGGTGAGGCCAACGCGTTCAGCGTAACCCGCACCGGCGGCAGCTTCGCCATCCGCGACGACGGCGCGCCGATCACGGCGGGCGCGCTCTGCACCGCCGTGTCGGCCAACGAGGTGACCTGCCCGGCGAGCGTGCCCGCGCGGTCGTACTCCTTCAGCGTGAGCGGGGCGGACGGGAACGACACGCTCGCCATCGTCGACACGACCCAGGCCCAGGGATTCTCCGGGGGCATCGTCTCCTACAACCTGTCCGGAGGACCCGGCGATGACACGATCACCGGGTCGAGCCGGGTCGACCGCATCGACGGCGGCGATGGCGCTGACCGCATCGCCGGCGGGCCCGGCGACGACGAGCTGACTCCCGGGCCCGGCGCCAACACGGTGGACGGCGGGGAGGGCAGCGACTTCGTCGACTACACGGGCGAGACGGCCGCGGTGAAGGTGGACCTCGCCGACCCCGGCCCCGACGGCCCCGCCGCGCGCGACACCCTCGTAGCCGTCGAGAACGTGATCGGCGGCAGCGGCGCGGATTCGCTGATCGGCGACGCCGGCCCGAATCTGCTCGCCGGCGAGCGGGGCGACGACGAGCTCTCCGGCGGCGATGGCGACGACGATCTTCTCGGCGGGCGGGGTCGCGACCTGCTCATCGCCGGGGCCGGCAACGACCAGGTGGACGTGCTCGAGGCCGACCGGCTGGGCTCAAGCGACCGGCCACGAGACGTGTCCGAGCGGCCGCAGTGCGGGTCAGGGCGAGACCTGATCGTGCGCAGCGACCCGACAGACGTGATCGACGCGGGCTGCGAGCGCGTGGTGCTCGACGCGTCCGCCGAGACGCCTGCGGGCTACTACACGGTGCCGAGCCAGGTTCGGCGCACCCGCGGCGCCATCGCGCTGCGGTTCAAGTGCGCGCGGGCGTTCACGACCGAGCGTTGCCGCGGGGCGCTCGTGGCCCGCTTCCGCAAGACCAAGCGGGCGGGCACCAAGCGCTTCTCGGTGCGCCGCGGCCGCAGCGCCACCCTGCGGGTACCGCTCAACCGCGCGGCCCGCGGCAAGCAGCTCCGGCTCGACTTCTCGCTCGTGAGCGAGGACATCTACTTCAGCTGGTCGATACCCCGGTAGTCATGCGCTCGTGGCCGGCCAGGTCGCGAAGCGTCCGCGGGTCCTCGAGCAGCGCCCTCACCGCCTCGCCCTGGTCGTGGCCGTGCTCGAGCGCGAAGCGCCGGCCCGGCCGCTTGCCGACCTCGGCACGGATCACCTCGAGGCCACCGACCAGCGCGGCACGCGGCTCGAACCTGACCTCCGCCTGGAGCGTGGGCCATTCGTCCTCGCGGACGTAAGGCAGGTTGGCCACGATCAGCCCCTCGCCCTCGCCCTCGAAATCAACCTCGAGACCGAGGTGCGAGGCATTCGCCCGTGCCACCTCGAGCGTGGCCACGTCCGATGCGCTCACCCGCAGGTCCGGGCGCTCCTGCTTGATCGCGAGGGCGATGGCGCCGCTGCCGGTGCCGAGGTCGTGCACCGCCGCACCCTCGGGTTCCCCGAGCGCGATCTCCACGAGGAGCTCGGACTCCGGCCGCGGGATGAGCACGCGCGCGTCCACGTGGAGGTCGATGTGGCGGAACGCCTGCGTGCCCGTGATGTAGGCGACCGGTTCGCGGCGGGTGCGCCGCCGGATCGCCTCCGAGAGCCAGCGGGCGGCCGGGGGCGGCACCGCCGTCTCCGGCCGCATGATGATCTCGGCCCGGTCCACCCCGAGCGCGTGCGCAATCAGCACCTCGGCGTCGAGGCGAGGCGTTGCGCAGCCGGCCGCGGTGAAGGCGGGCGCGGCGCCGCCGAGGGCGTCGGCGACGTTCAAGAAGCCGCGGCCGAGGCCTCGAGCTTGCGGCGCTTCTCGTCGGACTCGAGTGCGGCGGTGAAGTCGTCGAGCTCACCCGCGAGCACGCCGGCGACGTTGCCCTTCGTGAGCTTCACGCGGTGGTCGGTCACGCGGTCCTGCGGGAAGTTGTAGGTGCGCACCTTCTCCGAGCGCTCTCCGCTGCCGACCTGCGCGCGCCGGTCGGCAGCCTGCTCCTCGGCGCGCGCGGCCTCCTCGATCTCGAACAGCCGCGCGCGCAGCACGCGCATCGCCTTGTCGCGGTTCTGAAGCTGGGACTTCTCGTCCTGCATCGAGACCACGAGGCCGGTTGGCTTGTGGGTGATGCGCACGGCCGAGTCGGTCGTGTTCACCGACTGTCCGCCCGGGCCGGAGGAGCGGTACACGTCGATCTGGAGGTCGTTCTGGTCGATCTGGACCTCGACCTCCTCGGCCTCGGGCAGAACGGCCACCGTTGCGGTCGAGGTGTGGATGCGGCCCTGGGACTCGGTCTCGGGCACGCGCTGGACGCGGTGGGTACCGCCCTCGAACTTGAACACGCTGTACGCGCCGTCGCCCTTCACTGCGAAGGTGTAGTCGCCCTCGCCGATCGAGAGCGGCTCGACCTTGAAGCCGCGCCGCTCGGCGTAGCGGGAGAGCATCCGGAACAGGTCGCCCGCGAACAGGCCGGCCTCCTCCCCGCCGGTGCCGCCGCGGATCTCGACGATCACGTTCTTCTCGTCATTCGGGTCGCGCTCGACCATCGCGAGGCGGATCTCCTCCTCGAGCTGGCCGAGCCGGCGCTCGGCCTGCCCGAGCTCCTCGCGGATCTCGGCGTCCTCGCTCTCGGCGAGCATCTCGCGCGCGCCCTCGGCGTTGCTCGAGGCGTTGCGGTACTCGACGGCGAGCTCGTTCGCGTGCTCGAGCGCGTGGTACTCGCGCCCGACCTCGGCGTAGCGCTGCCTGTCCCCGATCACGTCGGGGTCAGACATCTGCTCCGAGAGCTCCCGGAAACGGGTCTCGATCTGTTCCACGAGCTGGTCGAGCATTGCGTGAACGGTATCCGTGTGACAGCGCGCGGCATCAGGGCGACCATCGTCGCCTCGCAGACGAGCGAAAACCAAGCCTGGCAAGGAAGAGGAGTGAAGCGGTGCACCGCACCGCAAACGACGATGACGCAGCCAGGCGCCGGTTTGCAGCCGCCTGCTAGGCGACGACTTCCATGCCGACCTTGTCCTCCTCGGACACCTGGTCGGGGTTCTCCACCTCGAGCACCGCCTCGAGGGCGACGATGGCCACCGCGAGCTGGTCGAGGTCGGGCTCGCGCGTGGTGAGCTTCTGGAGCTGCATGCCCGGCCACATGAGGATCTGGGCCCAGCGCTTGCGGCGGTTGCGGCCGATGAGCTTGATGACCTCGAACGCAAGACCGGCGACGATCGGGATACCCACGATGCGCGAGACGATCAGGAGCCACCAGTCGGGGCGACCGAGCGGGGCGAAGACGAAGATGGCCACGATCATCACGATCAGCAGGAAGCTGGTACCGCAGCGCGGGTGCAGGCGCGAGAACTGCTGGGCGTTCTCGGGCGTGAGCGGCAGCTCGGCCTCGTAACAGGAGATCGTCTTGTGCTCGGCGCCGTGGTACTGGAACACGCGCTGGAGATCCTTCATGCGCGAGATCAGATAGAGGTAGAGCAGGAAGATCGTGATCCGGAAGAGCTTTTCGACCACCACGAACACGACCCCATTCGGAAGCGAGTCGCGCAGCAGGTTGGTGGCCGTGGCCGGGAGGATGAAGAACAGGCCGATGGCGAACAGGAGCGAGAGCGCGATGGTGCCGGCCCACGCCTTGCCGCCGATCTCGCCGCCCTCCTCCTCCGGCACCTGCGCGTTGGCGGAGATCCCGAGCGCCTTGAAGCCGATGTTGAGCGACTCGCCGAGCGCGACGACGCCGCGGATGATCGGCCAGCGCAGGACGCGGTGCTTCTTGTTCCAGGAGACCAGCGGCTCGGAGGTGACCTTGATCTCGCCGAGCGTTCCCTCCGGCGCGTCGTCCGCAACCGGCTCCCGGACGGCGACAGCCCAGGTGGAGACTCCGCGCATCATCACGCCCTCCAAAACAGCCTGTCCGCCGATGGGCGCGTCGCGCTTCGCCTGCAGGCGAGGGTCCTGGGTCATGGGGTCATCGTAGAACAGGGCTCTGCGCGCAAGTTGTCGTCTTCCGCCGATTCACGCACGGTGTCCTTCGGGTCGACGCTCACACGGAGCTCCTTGGCGCACACGGGACCGCCGAAGCGCAGCTTGCGCGCCTCGCCCGGGCCGAGCGTGCGGATGCGCTTCACGGGCTGCACAGCGCCGTCCACCGCGAGCTGAACGTCGATCGCGTTCGCGGGGCCACCGCCGGTGTTCATCACCTCGATCGCATAGAGCGACTTGCCCTCGAGCCGGACGGTCGTGATCTCCAGGTTCGGCAACCCGCCGGTCTGGCGGCAGTCGGGGGAGACGCGCTTGACGCGCTTGATCGTCTTCCCGCCCGCGCCCGTCCAGCGGAAGTCCACGCGGGTGCGGTACTCGCCCCCGGGCCGCAGCCCGTTCACGTTCTGGGTGTAGGCGAATGCGCGCGCCCCCGATGCCGACTTTCGCCACACGCCGAGACCGGGCGCGGCGAGCGGCTCGAAATCGGCCCCGCCGAAGCGCTCGAGCACGCTGAAGCGCATCGACAGCTGCTTCGCGCCGGACACCGAGCGCATCTTCGCGTTGAAGCTCGCAGTGCGCGCGGCGGGGTCGCAGCCGGCCACCTTCACCGACGCAGGCGTGGAGGCTTGCGCCGAGGCCGGGAGGGCCAGGGCAGCGAGGATCGTCATGACCGCCGGAAAGCGCATGCCCGCCCTGAACAACCGGGTGAAGCCAACGTTGCGGGTAACTACTTCGAGGAGGAGCGCTTGGCTGCGCGGCGCTGGAAGCGCTCCACGCGGCCGCCCGTGTCCACGAGCTTCTGCTTGCCCGTGTAGAACGGATGGCAGTTCGAGCAGATCTCGACGTGCATCTCCGGCTTGGTGGAGCGCGTCATGAACTCGTTGCCGCACGTGCACCACACGCGGGACTCGACGTATTCGGGATGGATCTCGGTCTTCATCGCGGGGCTGAGAATAGCGATGCAGCTTCAGCCTCAGCCGACCCGCCGGGGCCGGCGCAGCCGCGCCAGCACCCGCCGCCACCAAACCCGCGCGCGACCCCTGAAGCGTGCCGGCTGGGGCTGCTTCGCCCGCACGAGTGCCACCCAGTCCTCGAGCGGCAGCTCACCGGAGATCAGCCGGGCGAGCGCCGAGGTGACCGGCGCATCCACGCCCGCATCCTGGATCGCGTGTGCCAGCAGGGGCACGGTCTCGAGCGCCTCGACCGCCTGGTTCAGGCGATCGGGGATCTCCGCCGCGGGCACGCCCTGGGCGAGCAGCTCGCCCGCGCTGCGGTTGCGCGACTGCGGCGCCAGCGCGGTGGCCACGAGGTCGCCGGTGCCGGAGCGGCCGACGAAGGTCCGCGCCCGTCCGCCCTCCTTCTCGGCCAGGGCGAGCACCTCGAGGAAGATGTCGGCGGCGGCCATGCCGGCCGCGTTCAGCCCCTGCGACTCCGTGGCGCCGGCCGCGAGGGCAGCGGCGTTCTTGGCGCAGCCCGCAAGCTCGACGCCCACGGGGTCGTCGGAGACCTCGCAGACCACCCCCGCGCGCTGGAACATGTCGGCCACCCGGTGGGCGAGCTTCTCCGAGCGCGAGGCGCACACCAGTCCGGCGCCCGACTCCACCATCTCCTGTGCGTGCGCTGGACCGCCCACGTTCGCTACCCGCTCGGGCCCGAAGACCGTCGTGAGCGCCTTGGTCGGCGGGGTGCCGCCCGGAGGCACGAGCCCCTTCGCGAGCGACACGATCCCGGCGCGCGGGGACACGCCCTGGCGAGAGAGCTCGTCGAGGGCGTCGCCGAGGCCTCTGGAGGGCACCGCGAGGAACACGAGGTCCGCGCGGCGGAACTGGTCCGGGAAGGCGCCGAGCACGCGCACCTTCAGGCGATCGGGGATCTCCGCCTCGGGCAGATAGCGCTCGTTGCGCCGTTGCTCGTTGATCGACCTCGCCTGCTCCTCGGTGCGGCAGAGCAGCGTGGTGCGGACTCCCGCCCGCTCGAGCAGGAGCGCGATCGCGGTGCCGAAGGAACCGGCGCCTACGACGCTGGCGCGGCGGGGATGCTGACCTGGATACCTCACGCGGCACGGGAAGCTATCCGGCTCTGGCGTTGAAATGCCGAACCGTGGCCGACCTCGTGGGTTACGAGCGCCGCTTCCGCAAGGCGGGACTGCCGCTGTTCATCGCCGACTACAGCGCGCGCGAGGACGTGTTCACGCGCGCGATCCCGTTCCTCGGCTTCGTGTTCATGCTCCAGATGCTCGGGGCGCTCAACTTCGACTGGTCGACCGGCGCGAACGTGGCCGCCGTGGTCGGCGGCCTGGCGATCCTGCTGCTCGCCGTCGGCATCCTCAACCGCCGCCGCGGCCAGCCCTTCGCGTCGGTGCCGCGCCGTGTGGGCGGCGCCGAGCTCACCACCTTCGTCGTGCTCCCCTCG
>JACCYP010000341.1 GCA_013696425.1 Thermoleophilaceae bacterium | reverse complement strand
GCCCTGCCCACCCACACGGTGGTCAGGGCAGGACGCTTGCTCAAGAGCGCGCCGGAGGTGTCGATACGCGCGTATCGCCCGTAGCGCTCTCGTAACGCTCCTGTTGCTCGCGCCCGCTGCGGATGCGGCGCCCGCCGCGCTGGCCGCCGAGGGCTTCGCGCGGGCCGCAGCCACCTGCGCGGACTACGACAACCAGGCGGCCGCCCAGCGCGCGGGCGACACCCGTGACGGGGATGGCGACGGGATCTTCTGCGAGGCGCTGCCGTGCCCGTGCCTGAGGCCCGGCGCGCCGAAGCCCAATGCGAAGCCGAAGAAGAAGGCCACTACCAAGAAGAAGGCCAGGCCGAAGCCGTCGTGCACCACGCCGAGGGGCGTGGCGGACATCGGCTTCAGCAAGACCAAATACCCGACCATCAAGAGCCACTTCGATGCCGCTCGGGCGAAGGGCTGGCCGTCGGTGCTCGTGCTCAACCGCGAGGGCACGGACAAGCGGCGCTCGAAGCTGCTCGGCTTCGTCGCACTCCTCACGACCGCGACGAGTACCCGCCGGCCATGGGACGCGGCAGGGGCTCGGATCTACTCACCCAGGGCGAGGATCCCCCGGGGTGGCTGGCCGACGTGGCCTACGTGCCGAGCTCGGAGAACCGCTCGCACGGCGCGACCCTCGGGACCAAGCTCCGCCGCTTCTGCGACGGCACCAAGTTCCGCTACGTCTTCTACTAGCCAGGCGCGAAGGTCAAGCCTGGCCAGTGACGCAGGGTCGAAGGCTTGGTGGGCCAAGCCGAGACCCGAGGACGCCGCCAGGCGTAGGCATTCGCGCCTAGGGCCTGATCTCGCAGACGCCGTTGGAATAGCCGGGCGGGTCGCCGCCGCGGGCCAGCGGGTAGCCGCCCTTCGTGTTCTTGCGGAATCGCCGTACGACGCGCTCGCGCTCGCCCTTCTTCTTCTCGCGGTACTCGAAGGCTACGAGACCGCGGAGCACGAAGCGGGTGCTGCGGCTCGGCGGCGAGAAGGAGAACGTGTAGCCGGCCTGGCGGTTGGCGAGCCTCGCGGAGCCGGCGTAGATCCACCTGGAGAGCCCGGGGCCCTTCACGTCCTCCCACTTGCCATCGGCGGAGAAGAACTGGGCGCGGAAGCGCATGTACATCTTCTGGCGCTTGCCGTTGCCGGGCATGTTCGCCCGCACACCCATCTGGTTTGGGTGGCCCGGCGTATCGCAGATGTTCACCGTGGCCCACGCCTGGGGCTTGGCTGCTCCGGCCGGGGCGACGGCAACTGCCGCCACCACGCCGAGTCCGATTGCTGTCGCTCGCTTCATTTCAAGCACAGTGTGATGAACGGTTGAGCGGGCCCGTAGTAGCGGTCATGAACTCGACACTACGACGCATCTCACCCCGCACCATCCTCGCCGCAGCCGCCGTTCTGCTGCTGATAGGCCTGCTCGTCGCAGGCGCAATCGAGCGGAAACGGGAAACCGAGGGCTCAGCGAGCACCTCGGTTCGCTCCGGGTCTCAACCCGACCTTGCTGCTCCGAGGCAGGACGCGGCGCGGGCCGGCCCGGCATCGGAGTCGCCCGTGATCCTGCCCGAGCCAGTGCCCCCGCCCGGCGAGGATTTCGCCGACGGGGAGCGGCAGCGGCGAGTGGAGCGCTCGGCATCGATCACCCTCGCCGCCGGCGAGGACGACATCGGCAAGGCCGCCGCGGGGATCGCTCGAGTCGCCGAGCAGCGCAAGGGCTACATCGTGTCCTCGGACCTCTCTACAGGCGAGGACGGCGCCAGCGGCAGCTTCGAGCTGCGCGTGCCGGCCCGGGAGCTGATCGCCGCCATGGCCGACCTCGGGGACCTCGCGACGGTCGAGTCGCGCACCCAGCGCAGCCAGGACGTGACGCAGGGCTTCGTAACTGCGCAGGACCGGCTCGACCGGGCGCGGGCGGAGCGCAAGAGCCTGCTGCGCCGGCTCGAGCGCGCCGACTCCGGCAACGAGGCGCGGTCTCTGCGCCGCCAGCTCGACCTCGCCTCGGCCGAGGTCCGCCGGCTCCAGGGCGAGATCCGGCGCCTGGGCGAGCGCACCGCCTTCGCCTCGATCTCGGTGACTCTCGAGAAGGACGGCGGCTCCGGCGCCTCGCCCGGCGGCGTCCAGGAGGGCCTCGACGATCTCACCGGCTCGCTGCTCGAGTCCGTGAACATCGCGCTGCGCTTGCTCGGCCTCCTGATCCCGGTTGGCCTCCTGGTTCTGCTCTTCTGGACGACATACCGGTGGAGCGCACGGCACCGCACCGGGTAGGTTCCCCGGAATGGGCTCCAGGGAGGAGACCTCCGGGCTGCTCGCCCGCGTCCCGATGTTCAGCGGACTGAGCGCCGAGGAGGTCGAGCAGGTCGCCGAAGTGGCCGTCCCCCGGTCTTACGGATCGGGGGAGGTCATCTTCCGCGAGGGCGACCCCGGGGACACGTGCTACGTCGTCCAGACCGGCGCGGTGCGGATCGCCCGCCGCCACACCGACGGCCGCACGATCGCCCTCGCCGAACTGCGCTCCGGGTCGATGTTCGGCGAGCTTGCGATGTTCGACGGCGAAACCCGCTCGGCCTCTGTGGAGACGCTCGAGGACACCGAGACGGTGGCGCTGCTCGCCGGGGACATGGCGCGGCTGATGCGCGCCCACCCCGACATCGCCGTGAAGATGCTGCACGAGATCGCCGCACGGCTGCGCGCGGCCAACGAGCGGGTCTCGCGCCAGTCCTTCCAGACGGTGGCCGGGCGCGTCGCGAACGTGCTGCTCGGGCAGGTGGCCGCGCGGCAGGCGGAGGGGGCCGGCGAGACCGATGTGCTGATCTCCGCCACCCAGGCGGACATCGCCCAGCTCGCCGGCTCCTCGCGCGAATCGGCCTCACGCTTCCTCGCGACGCTCGAGCGCGCCGGATTGGTCACGAACGGGCGTGGGAAAGTCGTGGTACATGAGCCCGCCACGCTCAGGAACTACATCTACTGAGCCGACCGGCGATCCGTACGAGCGCCCACGCTCGCGGATGGTCGCGCGCCAGCTCGTCCGGCGCGGGATCGGAGATCCGCGCGTGCTGGCGGCGATGGCCAGCGTGCCACGCGAGGAGTTCGTCCCCGACGACCGCCGCCGCGACGCCTACCGCGACGGCGCGCTGCGGATCGGCGGCGGCCAGACGATCTCCCAGCCGTGGGTGGTCGCATTCATGGCGCAGCTTCTCGAGCTGCGCGGCACCGAGCTCGTTCTCGAGGTCGGTACCGGCTCGGGTTATGCCGCGGCCGTGCTCTCGGAGCTCTGCGCCGGGGTGATCGCCATCGAGCGCGACCCCGCGCTCGCGGACGCCGCGAGCACCCGCCTGGACAAGCTCGGCTACGCGAGTGTCGAGGTGCGCACCGGCGACGGCGCACGCGGCGCGCCCGACCAGGCGCCATTCGGAGGGATCTCCGTGGCCGCCGTCGCGCAGAATGACGCGCCGCGGGCGTTACGCGAGCAGCTCGCACCCGGCGCGGCACTCATCTGCCCGGTGCGCGCCGGGGACGACGAGCGGCTGATCAGGATCCGCGACGGCGGCTGGGAACCCTTCTCCGCGGTTCGCTTCGTGCCGCTGGTGACCGGCGATGGCTGAGACCCCGATGAAGCCGCCACTCGAAAGGGAGTTCTCCGCTGGCGGTGTCGTCGTGCGGCGAATGCGCGGACGGGACTACGTGGCGGTCGTGCGGGTGAAGGACGGGAGCGTGATCGCGCTTCCGAAGGGACACCCCGAAGAGGGCGAGTCGATGAAGGAGGCCGCACAGCGGGAGGTGCGCGAGGAGACCGGCATCGACGCCGTCGATCCGGACAAGCTCGGAGACGTGAAGTACTGGTATGCCCGGGATGGGAAGCGCATCTTCAAGCTCGTCTCGTTCTTCCTCTTTCGCTACGCGGGCGGGACGATCACTCCGCAGGAGGAGGAGGTGGTCGGGGCCGAATGGCTACCGCTCGCCGGGGCGCCGGAAGCGCTCGCCTACAGGGGCGAGCGCGAGATGGCGGCGAAGGCGCTGGAACGGCTCCGTGACCGGTCATAGATGACCGATTCCGTCTAGGCTCCGCGCGGTGTTCGTCCTCAACTTCTACTCGCCGGTCTTCATCGACCAGCTCCGGCGCGGGCGCAAGACCGCGACGATCCGCCTGGGTGACAAGAGCGCCAAGTACCGCAAGGGGACCGTGGTGATGGTCACCGTCGGCTTCCAGCACGCCCGCCGGGAGAAGATCTTCATGGCGGTGATCGACTCCGTCGAGGTCAAGCGCGTCTCGGAGCTCTCCCCGCGCGACATCGAGCACGACAACCCCGAGTTCCGCCGCATGGACGAGACCACGCACTTCCTCGAGCAGATCTACGGCCGCTCGGTCGCGCAGGAGGACACGGTCACCGTGGTCCGCTTCAGCGAGATCTCCGAGCGCCCCAGCGAGCTCACCGAGCGCCTCCGTCCCGGCACCACCTCGCAGAACTAGAGAAAACCCGCCTCCGAAGCGAAAAAGTCACATGCTTTTGGCACTCTCCTTGCTAGAGTGCCAGGCGCAGTACGAGATGTAAGCAATCGGAGGTTTCTACCTATGAAGCTCAAGCCTCTCGGCGATCGACTGATCGTCCAGGCTCTCGAGGAAGAGGAGACGACCGCTAGCGGCATCCTCCTCCCCGACACAGCGAAGGAAAAGCCGCAGCGCGGCAAGGTCATCGCCGTCGGCGACGGCAAGATCGACGACAGCGGCAAGCGAGTACCCATCGACGTCAAGGACGGCGACGAGGTCCTCTACTCGAAGTACGGCGGCACCGAGATCACCGTGGACGGCGACGAACTCCTCGTCCTGCGTGAGTCGGACGTGCTCGCCAAAGTCGCCAAGAAGTAACCCAAGAACTACGGAGGACTGAAAAACATGGCTCACAAGGAGCTCAAGTACGACCAGGAGGCACGCCAGGCCCTGGAGGCCGGGGTGGACGCCGTGGCCAATGCGGTCAAGGTGACACTCGGCCCCAAGGGTCGCTATGTCGTCCTGGACAAGAAGTTCGGCGCCCCGACCATCACGAACGACGGCGTGACCATCGCGCGTGAAATCGAGGTCGAGGACGTTTTCGAGAATCAGGGCGCACAGCTCGTGCGCGAAGTCGCCACCGCCACGAACGACGTGGCCGGCGACGGCACCACCACGGCCACACTGCTGGCTCAGACCATCGTCCGCCACGGCCTGAAGAACGTGGCCGCCGGTGCGAACCCGCTGGCCCTGCGCCGCGGTATCGAGGCGGCGGTCGACCAGGTCGTGGCCGACATCGGCAAGCAGGCGAAGGAGGTCTCGGGCAAGGAGCAGATCGCCCGCGTGGCCGCCATCTCCGCCGCCGACGACGAGATCGGCGACGTGATCGCCGATGCCATCGACAAGGTCGGCAAGGACGGCGTCGTGAACGTCGAGGAGGGCCAGACGTTCGGCATGGACCTCGAGTTCACCGAGGGGATGCAGTTCGACAAGGGCTACATCTCGCCGTACATGGTCACCGACCAGGACCGGATGGAGGCGACCCTCGAGGACCCCTACATCCTCATCGCGAACCAGAAGATCGGTTCGGTAAGGGACGTGCTTCCGGTGCTGGAGCAGGTAATCCAGTCCGGCAAGTCGATCCTCATCATCGCCGAGGACGTCGAGGGCGAGGCTCTCGCCACGCTCGTCGTGAACAAGCTCCGCGGCACCTTCACGGGTGTGGCGGTCAAGGCCCCGGGCTTCGGCGATCGCCGCAAGCGCATGCTCGAGGACATCGCCATCCTCACCGGTGGCGAGGTGATCACCGAGGAGATGGGCCTCAAGCTGGAGAACACGCAGCTGACCCAGCTCGGCCGCGCACGTCGCGTGGTCGTCGGCAAGGACGCGACAACGATCGTGGACGGCGCCGGTGACAAGGAGGCCATCAAGGGCCGCATCAACCAGATCAAGGTGGAGACGGAGAACACCGACTCCGACTTCGACCGCGAGAAGCTGCAGGAGCGGCTGGCCAAGCTGGCCGGCGGCGTGGCTGTCGTGAAGGTCGGAGCGGCCACCGAGACGGAGATGAAGGAGAAGAAGCACCGCGTCGAGGACGCGCTGCAGGCCACCCGCGCTGCCCTCGAGGAGGGCATCGTTCCCGGCGGCGGCGTGGCGCTGCTCCAGGCGGCAGGCGCCGTGAAGATCGACGCCATCTCCGAGGGTGACGAGCAGACGGGTGCGAAGATCATCCTCCGCGCTCTGCAGGAGCCGGTCCGTCAGCTGGCGCACAACGCCGGGCTCGAGGGCTCGGTCGTCGTGAACGACGTCCAGAAGGCCAAGAAGGGCCAGGGCCTGAATGCCGACTCCGGCGAGATCGTCGATCTCGTCGCCGCCGGCATCATCGACCCGGCCATGGTCACCCGTTCTGCGCTGCAGAACGCGGCGTCGATCGCGAAGAACATCCTCACCACCGAGGTTGTCGTCGCAGAGGTGCCCGAGGAGGGCGGCGGCGGCATGCCCGGCGGTGGCATGCCCGACATGAGCGGGATGATGTAGCAGGCCGTTCCGCAGTCGGCAGTACGCAGAGAGGGCCTCGCTCCGGCGGGGCCCTTTTTCGTTCCCTTGCGCAGCGGGGCCGCCGAGGAGGTGGCCCAGGAGGTCTTCGTTCATCTGTGGCGCAAGCCGCAGACGTATGACTCACGACGTGGCTCTCTCCCCCGATACGTCGCGATAATCTCCCGCAGCCGGGCCGTGGACCGCTGGCGCTCGCGCTCAGCCCGGGAGGCGGCGGTCGAGCGTTCGGCCTCGGAGCAGCGCACGCTCTCCTCCTCGATCGGGGAGAGCGCGGCCGAGCCGGTGATCCGCCGCGAGAGTTCGCGAACGGCACTGCGGGCACTCTCGAGCCTGCCGAGCGAGCAGCGCGAGGCCGTGCTCCTGGCGTTCGGGCAGGACCTCACCGCGCAGGAGATCGCGCGGGCGGAGAGGATCCCCCTCGGCACGGCGAAGAGCCGCGTCCGGCTCGGGCTCCAGAAGGCCCGCGCCAACCTGGAAATGGCCGCTTGACCGAAGAGCTCACCATCCGCGACGTCTCAGCCCGCACAGGGCTCAGCGAGGCGACGCTGCGGATGTGGGAAACCCGCCACGGATTCCCGGACCCGGCCCGGCGCCCGAGCGGGCACCGGCGCTACTCCGAGCGCGACGTGGAGCTGATCGCCCAGGTGATGGCCGACCGCGACGCCGGCATGTCGATCAAGGCGGCTGTCGAGCGGGCGCGGCGCAGCGTCGCCGAGCCCGAGTCCTCGATTTACGCGGGCCTGCGCAGGCGCCGCCCCGACATCACCCCCTATCTGCTGCCGAAGGCCACGCTCATCGCCCTCTCCCACGCGATCGAGGACGAATGCTGCGCGCGCGCCGAACGCGCGGTGCTGTTCGCCTCCTTCCAGCGCGAGCGGTTTTACCGGGACGCCAAGGAGCGCTGGCGCGAGCTCGCACGCACGGCCGACGAAGCGGTGGTGTTCGCCGACTTCCCCAAGGCCGGGCGGCCCGAGCAAGACGGGCCGCTCGAGGTGCCGCTCGCCTCCAACGCCCCGCTCGGGCGCGAATGGTCACTCGTGTGCGACGCGCCCGAATACGCGGCATGCCTGTCGGCGTGGGAGATCCCAGGCCAGGAAGCGAGCGCCGACTCCGAGCGGGAGTTCGAGACGATCTGGACCGTGGAGCCGGAGCTCGTGCGCGAGGGCGCGCGGATCGCGCTCGGCTTGGCGGAACAGGCCGGCGCGGAGGTGGCCGCCTCGGTGGCGGACCGGCTGGAATCGCCGACACCCGCGAGCCCGGACGAGCTGCGCCTGGTGACCGCGCTCACCTCGCGGATGGTGGCCTACGTCGGCCGGGGGCCGGCTAGCTCGCTCCCAGAACCGCACGCATAGACAGCGGGCTCACGCCGAGCTCCTCGGCACCGGCGGTGCCCTTCGCGCTCGTCATCGAAACGCTCATCAGCTCGGCCTCGTCCCAGGTGGCGAACGCGTGCCCCGGCGCGGCGATCCGCTCGAGCCCCCTCAGGATCCGGCGCGTGACGGGCAGCGGCAGGTGCAGCAGCGGCCGCCGGCGCCCGAAGGAGTGCAGCGCGAGCTCGGTGATCGCGTCGTAGGAGAGCACGTCCGGGCCCGCGAGCTCGATTCGCTCGGGCTCGGCCCGCTTGTTGGACAACGCGGCCATCACGCCGTCGGCCACGTCCTCGGCCCAGATCGGCTGGTAGAGCGTCTCGCCGTTCCCGGCCAGGGGCATCGCCGGCAGCCACGAGAGCCTCTCCAGGATGCGCAGGTAGGGGTCGTAGGGCGCGTAGACGATCGAGGGCGCGAAGATCGTCGTCTCGAGGGGGGACTCCGCCACCGCGCGCTCAGCCAGGGCCTTGGCGCGGAAGAAGCGCGGCCGCGCGTTCAGTGAGGCATTGAGCGCCGAGAAGAAGACGAACCGCTTCGCGCCGGCGCGTTCGGCGGCACGTACCAGGCGCAACGTGGCCATCGCGTTCAGCTCCTCGATCGAGCCCTTTTCCTGGTCGCGGATCGAGGCGGCGAGATGGATCACGGTGTCCACTCCGCGCAGGGCGTTGCGGAAGGAAGCCGGATCGGCGAGGTCGCCGAGCGCGATCTGGACGCGCACCCGCTCGAGTCCGAGGCGGCGGCTGTCGCGCACCAGGCAGCGTACGGGCTGCCCGGCGTCGGTGAGACGCCTCAGCAGCGCCGAGCCCACCAGTCCCGTGGCTCCGGTCAGGAGGATCACGAACCAAGGTCTATACAATTCGCCGCCTCATGGCCTACGTGATCACAGAGCCCTGCATCGGGCAAAAGGACAATTCGTGCGTCGAGGTCTGCCCCGTCGACTGCATCCACCCCACTCCGGACGAGCCCGATTACGACAAGGTCGAGATGCTCTACATCGACCCGGAGGAGTGCATCGACTGCGATGCCTGCGTCGAGGCGTGCCCCGTTGATGCCTGCTTCGCCGAGGACCAGCTTCCCGGCGAGTGGTCGAAGTACATCCAGATCAACGCGGACTACTTCAAGAACGCCTAGCCACCGGGTCGGCGACCCGCAGCGTTCCGCCACTGCGTATCTCCGCCCGCAGGCCGCCGCGCTCCGCGAGGCCCCGCAACACCCCCGGCTGCGTGATGCGCTCGAGATGGGCGCACGGCTCGCAGAGCCGCATGCCCTCGATCTCCACCTCGCCGACGGTGAACCGCTTCCCGACCAGGCCGTTGAGGGCCACGCCGCGCGTCACGAGGTTGCGCCTGGCTGCCGCGGGCTCGAGGTCGAATGGGAGGCCCTCGATCGCCTCGGCCTCGATCAGCGTGACCTCGCGTCCGTTGCCGGGCGTGGCGCTGAACGTGCCGGCGCCCTCGGCATAGCGATCGCCCTCTAGCCCGACCCCTTCGATCGCAAGGACGGACTCGACTGCGCGCGGCATGGCGGCCGCGTCGGGCACGATGTAGATGCCCTCGAGGCGCCCTGGCACTACGGGGCCATCGGCAGCGGCGTGCCCGTGACAACCGGCTCGGGCGGCGCTTGCAGGATCGGAACCGTCTCCGGGGTCGCGGCGATGAGCCCGCGCGCGGCGTGGGAGATCGCCTGAGCGGCCGGGTCGTCCGGGTCGCGCAGCACCAGGGGCTGGCCCTCGTCGGCGGCCACGCGGAGCTCCTCCTGTAGCGGCACTTTCCCGAGTAGCGGCACGTCGAGCTCGTCGGCGAGCTCCTGGCCGCCGCCCTCGCCGAAGATGGCGTGGCGCTGGCCGTCGGGCGCGGTGAAGGGGGACATGTTCTCGATCACGCCGCAGATCGAGAGGTCGTAGCGCTTGGCGGTGTCGGCGGCCCGCTTGGCGACCTTCTGTGCGGCGGGCTGGGGCGTGGTGACCATCAGGAACTGGGACTGCGGCAGCAGCTGGGCGAGCGTCATGGACACGGCGCCGGTACCCGGCGGAAGGTCGATGAGCAGGTAGTCGAGCTCGCCCCAGTCGACGTCCTCGAGGAACTGGCGGATCGCCTTGTGGAGCATCGGGCCGCGCCAGGTGATGGCCTGGTCCTGCTCCTCGAGGAAGAACTCGATCGAGATGGCCCTGATGCCGCCGTGAGCGATCAGCGGCATGATCTTGCGCTGGTCGGAGATCTTCGGCTTGCCGTGGATGCCGAGCATGCGCGGGATCGAGTAGCCCCACACGTCGGCGTCGAGGCAGGCCACGCTCTTCCCCTCGGCCCAGAGAGCCGCGGCGAGGTTCGTGGCGATGGTGGACTTGCCGACGCCGCCCTTGCCGGAGCCGACGCAGATCACGTTACCCACCTGGGCGAGCGCTCCGGCGGGGAGGTTCCCGCGGCCGAGCTTCTGCTTGAGGCCTTCCTTCTCGTCGGCACTGAGCACATCGAAGTCCGTGGACACCCGCGACACGCCGTCGAGGGCGGAGACCGCCTTGGCCACGCCCTGCTCGAAGTGCGAGCGGATCGGGCAGCCGGGGGTCGTGAGCGAGACGGTGACGTGCACGTGCCCGTCGTCGTGGAACACGATCTCGCGCACCATCCCGAGCTCCACGATGTCCTTGTGCAGCTCCGGGTCGACGACCGCGCGCAGCGCCTCTGTGACCTGGTCCTCGGTGGGCATGCACCAGACAATAGAAAACCGGCGAGGCCACAAGGGCCTCGCCGGTCGAGGGAGGAGAGATACTGCATCACTGTCGGCGATCTGTTGGCCGGCAGTCCTCTCCCGCACGCGGCCTCTCCGGACCGTGGCGGGGCTAAGCGAATGAGCACTGCGGCCCGGCTTTCGCCGGGACCAGCACAGGCGCTTAGGCGATCGTCGAGACCTGCTCGCGCACGTCCTTGACCTGCTTCTCGAAGTCACGACGGGCGCCCTTCACCTGCTTCTCGGCCTCACGGCGCTGACGCTTGACCACGCGGGTGGCCTGCGTACGGCGCTGACGGAGCTCACGCTCGACCTGCGTGCGAGTGCGCTTGACGGTGCGCTGCACGCGATTGCGGGCGGTGTTGCCACGACGCTCGAACTTCTTGAGCTCGCGCTCGGCCGAGTTGCGGGTCGTCCACACCTGGACGGTCTCCGCGAGGTTCTCGCGGGCGACCAGGGCGGCGCCGACCGGCACCAGCACGGCCTTCTCGGCGTACGTGGCAGCCTGCTCGGCTACCAGCGAGGCGCGGGTGGCCTCAGCCGATGCGACGCGGCTCGCGGCCTTCGCCGACTGGGTGGTTGCGCGCTTGGCCTGCGTGCGCGCGGCCTTCGCCTGACGACCGGCCTGCTTCTCCTGACGAGTAGCGGCGGCCTTGGTCGCGGCCTGGCTGCGCTTGGCAGCGTTGCGGCGACGGGTGGCGGCAGCCTTGGTGGCCGCGCTGGACGAGCGGGCCGAGCTGCTGCTGCGGTTGGTGGCGGAGCGCGAAGTGCTCCTCGAACGTGAAGTGTTCTTTGTGTTGCTCTGAGCCATTTGGCTGAATTCCCCCTCTGGGAAGTCGGATGCGGATCTCTTATTAGTTTTAACGACAGTAAGAATATACCGCCGAACACCTGTTCTTAAACCTCCTGCGCGCGGGGGTTACAGGCGGGAACGGACGGAGGGCAGGCTCAGCTCAGAACGGAGCGGTCTTCTGCTGCGCCGAGTTCGTCCAGGAAAGGGCCGAACCCGAAAGCTTGAGGCTCGTCGGCGCGATCCCCAGGCCCTGGTCGAGCAGCTGCGGCGAATTGGCCGTCCACTTGAATACCTCGATGTTCTTCGTCGGCTGCTGAGCGCCTGTGAACGTCGTGGCGGTGGCGATCCAGGCCGTCTTTCCCGACTGCGTGAGGATCAGGGAGTTCATGACCGAACTGGTCTCCCCGGTCTTGTCGACCTCCTCCTCGGCGACGATGGGCGAGTGCCGAACCGCCTTGCCGGTGCGCAGGTCGTGGACGTAGGACAGGGTAGCGTTTGGCGGACCGGCCGGGCTGCTTGCGTGCTAGGCCGCGGCCTGCTGGGGCGCCACCCGGGCCGCCCAGGCGTCCGGTGCGTCCAGTTCCGAGATGCGCGGAAGGCACTCAGGGCCGTCCCAGACCCGGTTCAGGCGGGCGAGGCCGTGGCGCTCCACGACAGCGTCGCAGAAGGCCTTCCCCTGCTCGTACTGGCGCATCTTCATGTCGAAGCCGAGCAGGCGCATGAGGATCTTCTCCGGCGCGGAGCGGCTGGCGCGGCGGCGGGTCATCGTGTCGCGCAGCCCGCCGTACTGCGGCAGCACCTGCTCGCCGACCACGTCCATCACATGCTCGGAATAGCCCTCAATCACGGCCATCGCCGCCTGCATGCGGTTCATGATGCTGCGCTGCTCGCGACTGTGGACGAGCGCTACGAGCCCGCCCTCGCGGAACGCCTCGACTATCCGGGAAGGGTCGGGCATCGACGGCAGGCCGCCGGCCTGGCCGCGCTCGATCTTCACCTCGACCGTCTTCAGGTACTCCTCGAGCAGGCCGCCCATGTGCGCGCGCAGCCACGGCACGCCGCCGAACTGCAGCACGTGGGTCATCTCGTGGAGCACCACCCAGCCGATGAACGACTCGCGGTCGATCTCGGCGTGCTCGCGCAGCGTGCGGTCGAGGTTCGGGGTCACGAAGAGCAGGCGCGGCGGAGCGTCCTGCTGGATCAGCGACAACTCGAACTGGCCGAGCACGCGCTGGGACATGTAGCCGACAACCAGCCCCGCCTCGGCTGCGAGCGTGGCGCTCCCCGCCGCCCGCAGGGCACCCGACAGCGGCCCCGCGAAGTCCATCCTCACGCCCAGCCGCTCCCCGACGGGATCGAGGAAGCCGGCGAGCGTGCCGAGGTTTACCTCCGCCCAGGCCGCGCGGTCGAGCTCCTCGACCGGCGGCGCGGGAGCGCTCAGCTCGAGGCCCGTGTAGCCCGCCACCTGGCCCTCAGCCGCGTGGGCGAGGGCCTGCAGATCGACGCCGAGGGAAGGCGCGTCCTCAGAGCCCGCCGCGAAGCGCGAGATCTGGCGGGCTAGGGACCAATCGACCATCAAGCGGAACGGTACCCGGGGCTCACGGGTCGGACGCGCGCGCATTTGCGGGCGAGGCCGCTGAGGCGGAACAGCCGCCAGTCGGCCACCGGGGTGGTGGCCCTGCCCATCGTGTTCGTCACGAAGCCGAGCGAGATGCCCGAGCCCGGGTCGGCCCAGGCGCCCGAGCCGCCGTAGCCGTAGTGGCCGAACGCGCGCGGGGCCTCGCGCCCGATGCCGAGCGCCTGGTGGTAGCCGAGGCGCCAGCGCATGCGGATGCCGAGCACGCCGTCGAGCTCACGCGTCTGGACTCGGCCGAGGGTGTCCACGCGCTCCCGCGAGAGCAGCCGCACGCCGCCGTCCTCGCCCCCGTTTGCGAGGACTCCGTAGAGGCGCGCGAGGGCGTCGGCGGTGAAGGCGCCGTTCACCGCCGGCATCTCCGTCTCCCACACGGGCGCGTCGCGGCCGGTGAACAGGTGATGGAAGCCCTGGACGTCGAACGCCTGTGAGAACGCGCGCGTGAACGGGAGGCGGCTGAGCACCGGCGAGAGCCGGCGCCCCACCCGCATCAGCCGCAGGCCGGGGTCGAGCAGCTCCGCGAGGTCCTCGTCGCGATCGGCGGGGCGGCCGATGAACAGGCCGTCGGTGCCGAGCGGCTCCGCGAGCTCGGCCTGGACGAGGTCGTTGAGGCCCCGGCCGGTGACCCGGCGCAGCAGCCCTGCGATCAGCCAGCCGTAGGTGATCGCGTGGTAGTTCGGGTGGTCCACGCGCATCGGGCGCGAGGCGGCGAGCTTCTCCTCCATCGCGAGGTGGTCGAGCAGGTCGCGCGCCTTGCTCGCCACGGCCTGCACGCTCCAGAGCCCCGCGCGGTGGCTCATGAGCTGGCGGACCGTGATCCGGGCCTTCCCGCCGGCGGCGAACTCCGGCCAGTAGGTGGCCACCGGCTCGTCGTAGTCGAGCTCGCCGCGCTCGGCGATCCGGTGCGCGACCGTAGATGCAATGCCCTTCGAGGTCGAGAACGAGATCGCGAGCGTGCTGCGCGTCCACGGCACGTGGCCGTAGGGATCGGCGTAGCCCTGGTGGATGTCGACGAGGGTCTCGCCGCGGCGCCGGACCACGAGCGCCCCGCCGCCGGGGGCGGCGGAGATCGTCTTCGCGAACTGGCGCGCGAGCGGCTCGAAGCCCGCGGCGACCGTGCCGGACTGGCCGTACATCAGCCGAGCATCCCGTGGAGCTTCGCGAGCGCCTCGGGCCCACGGGCGGCCATCACGCGCGAGCGCATGTCGAGCCCGAGGTCGGCCCCGAGCTGCTCGTCGGCGGTGTCCGGGAGCACCACGGCCCCGCCCGCCTCGCGCACGATCAGCTGAGCGGCCGCGGCGTCCACCGAGCGGCAGGGCCACAGGCTGGCCATGGCGTCGAAGCGTCCCGAGGCGACCTGGCACAGCGTGGTGGCGATCGCCCCGATGATCCGCAGGCGGTGGATGCCGCCCTCCTTGAGCAGCTCGGTGGCGGCCGCGACGATGCGCGGGTCGGCTGACTCGATGCCAAGCACCTCGATCTCCCCGTCCGACAACGTGCCGAGGCGGGCATCGCCCTCCCACGCGCCCTCGCCGCGGCGGGCGCACCACTCGCGCCCGCCGTCCCCGAGCTCGGCCACGTAGCCGAACACGACGTCGGCCATCGCCGGGCCCTCCGCCACGGCGATCGACAGGCTCGCCCCGTGTATGCGGCGCTTGGCGTTCAGCGACCCGTCGATCGGGTCGATCACTACGCGCGTGCCCCCACCCGCGTAGTCGAGTTGGCCGACCTCCTCGGAGATCACCGTGAGCCCGACGCCGGTGGCCTCGAGTTCGGCCAGCACGATCCGCTCGGCGCCGGCGTCGATCTCGAGGGTCATGTCGCCGCCCTCGCCGCGGTCGCCGGTGTAGTCGCGCAGCTCCTCGGAGCTGCGTTGGGCCACCATGGCCCTGACCTTCCCGACCGCGCTGCGGCAGAGCTCCAGCCAGTCGGGATCGGGGGCCATTGGCGGCGTATCCTACGGCCGGATGCTCGAACCTCTCGACGGCCTGAACCCTGCCCAGGCAGAGGCCGTCGCCCACGAGGGCGGTCCGCTCCTGGTGGTAGGTGGTGCGGGCACCGGCAAGACACACGCTCTCGCGCGCCGGTTCGCGTGGCTCGTCGAGCAGGGCACGGGCCCCGACGCGATCCTCGCGCTCACGTTCTCAGCCGACGCCGCCAGCGAGCTGCGCGAGCGCCTCGAGACCGCGATTGACTCTCCCTACGAGGAGCTCGCCGTGGCCACCATCGGCTCGTTCTGCGCCGGCCTGCTGCGCGAGGAGGCGATCGAGGCCGGCCTCGACCCGTACTTCGCGCCGGTCTCCCAAGCCGACCGGCTGGCGCTGCTGCTCGACTCGATCGACGAGCTCACGCTGCGCCACCACGAGATTCGCGGCAACCCCGTACCGCTGCTGGCGAGCTTCGTCGCGCGGATCGACCGGCTGAAGGACGAGATGGTGAGCGCCGGCGACCTGAGCGCATGGGCGCATGGGCTAGCCGCCCGCGCGGACGGGGATGCCGCCCGCGCCCATGCCGCGCGCGAGCGGGAGTTCGCGCGGGTGTGGGAGGACCACGACCGGCTGCTCGCATCGCGCGGAGCGCTCGACTTCGGCGACCTGATCGTTCACTCCTTCCGCCTCCTCCACGAGCGCCCGCACGTGCGCGAGCGCGTGGCCGACCGCTACCGGCACGTGCTCGTGGACGAGTTCCAGGAGCTGAACTTCGCGCAGGGCGCGCTGCTCAAGCTGCTCACCCAGGACACCGGCAATCTGTGGGCGGCCGGCGACGATGACGAGGCCATCCATCGCTTCCGCGGAGCGGCAGCGAAGAACCTGGCCGACTTCGAGAGCGAGCACGGCCGCGGCGCCGTGGTGCGTCTCGAGGAGGGCTTCCGCTCGCCCGCGAAGATGCTGAAGGCCGCCCGCGCCGTGGTCGAGCCGGTCGAGGGCCGGCAGGCGAGGAAGCTCCGCGGCAGTGGACGGGGCGAAGTGCGCTTCTGGCGCGCGCGCAGCGAGCGAGCGCAGGCGCAGGCAGTGGCCTCGGAGGCCGAGCGGCTGGTGACCCAGAAGGGCGTGCGCGCGGACGAGGTCGCGGTGCTCGTGCGCTCGGTGAAGGGCGAGGGCGAGGTGGTGGCGGCGGCGCTCGAGGAGCGCAACGTCGCGTTCCGCCTCACCGGGGCGGCCGCCTACTTCCAGCGCGCCGAGGTGCGCGACGTGCTCGCCTGGCTGCGGCTGCTGGCCGACCCCGCCGACGCCCGCGCGGTTGTGCGCGCGCTCTCGCGCCCGCCGATCGAGCTCGGCTCGGTGGACGTGGCGCGGCTCACCCAGCTCGCGCGCCGGCGAAAGCTCGACATGGTGGCCGGCATCGCCGTCGCACTCGAAGGACCGCAGCTCTCCCCCGAGGGGCGCGACCGCGCGCAGGCCTTCCTGCGCCTCTACCGCGGCGCTTCGGCGGCGTTCGAGGAGATGCGGCCCGACCAGTTCGTGAACCGGCTGATCGAGCGCCTCGGGCTGCGACGCGCGACGATCTTCGCGGCCCAGGCCGACACGCTCGAGCGGCTGGTGAACATCGCGAAGCTCGGGGAGCTCGCGGGGACCTACGTCCGCCGCGAGCCGCATGCCACCGCGCGTGACTTCAGCCGCTACATCTCAGCGGTGGCCGAGGCCGGACTGCGCGAGGAGGAGGCCACCGCACCGGCCGGGGCCCCGGCGGTGCAGGTGCTCGCGATGCACGCGGCAAAGGGCCTTGAATGGGACCACGTCTTCGTGCTCGGGCTCTCGAGCCCCCGGATGCCGGGCCCGCGCCCCCGCGGCGGCGACGGCGTGCCCGACGCCCTGTTCAAGGAGGCTCTGCCCGCCGATGAGGGCTCGGTGCACGAGGCCGAGATGCGTCGCCTCGTGCACGTGGCGATGACCCGCGCCCGGGCGAGCATGCACCTCGCGTGGTTCGAGGCCGGGGAGCTGCCCCGCCCCTCGGCCTTCTACGAGGAGGCCCGCGCCGCCCTCGGAGCGGACGAGGAGGTGCTCGAGGAGGAGCTCTTCGGACCCGCGGAAGGGCTCCACTCGACCTTCCGGATGATGCGCGACGAGCTGCTCGACTCGGTCTCGCGCGTGGGCGGGAGCCTCGCGGAGATGCGCCTCGACACCTACCTCGACGCCAACCAGGCGGTGGTGCGCCACCTGGAGCTCCTGAAGCTCGCGGCGCTGATCGAGCGCCAGAAGGCGGGCCAGCCCGTATCCGAGGCGCTCGCCGACGTGAACGACCTGCTTGGCCAGATCGCCACCTCGGAGCAGCGCGAGCTCTACACGCAGTCCGCGCTCGACGAGTACCTGCTCGACTCAGAGCGCGACGAGCGCCGCCGCGACGAGGCGATCGCGGGCGAGTGGCAGTCGCTCGAGGCGTTCATCCCGCGCCGCGGCGACGGGCTGATGCTCTCGGCCTCCGACATCGAGACCTACCGGATCTGCCCGCTCAAGTACAAGTTCGCGCGCGTGTTCCGGATCCCGCAGGAGCCGACGATCAACCAGCGCTTCGGCATCGTCGTGCACCAGGTGCTCGAGCGCTTCCACGGCCAGGGTGGCGGCGCGCTCGAGCATCTGATGGACCTGTTCGAGGTCTCCTGGCGGCGGGCGGGGTTCGGCGATGCGAACGACGACCTGCAGTTCCGCGAGAAGGCCGTGAGTGCGCTCACCCGCTACTGGGAGGCCGATCGCGACCGCCGGTCGGAGGTCGCGTGGTCCGAGCGCTCGTTCTCGTTCAAGATCGGCCCGCATCTGCTGCGCGGGCGCGTGGATCGGGTCGACCGCCACCCCGACGGCTCCTACGAGCTGATCGACTACAAGACGGGCAAGCCGAAGAGCGCCGCGGAGCTGGGCGAGGACCTGCAGCTCTCGATCTACCAGATGGGCGCGCGCGAGTCGTGGGAGCTCGAGACCGCCGCGCAGAGCTACTACTACGTGCTCGACAACGAAAAGGTGCCCGTGGAGCACTCCCCCGAGCAGCTCGATCGCGTGCGCGCGAGCGTGGCGGAGATCGCCGACGGCATCCTCGCCCAGGACTTCGAGCCGACCCCGTCGCCTGAGATCTGCCCCTTCTGCGACTACCGGATCATCTGCCCGGCCGCGGAGAAGTGAGCGATCGCGCGGACGCCCCTCTCTCTAGGAATCGTCCTCCGGCTCCGTCTGGCGCAGGAACGTCTGGAAATCCCGCGCGATTGCATCGCCGGAGGGGATGTCGGGCGGGAACTGCACTTCGTCGCCGGCGGCGTCGATCGATTCCTCGAGCTTCTCGACGAATGCCTTCACGTCGGGGTCGCTCGCCACGGCGGCGCTCACCTGCCGCTCGTACTGCTCGGCGGCGTCCTCGAGCTCGCTGGCCTCGACCACCACGCTGGCGAGACCCTCGAAGCGGCGTATGAGCGCGAGCGCCGCCTTGGGGTTCGGCGCCGCGGCCACGTAGTGGGGGACCGTGGCCCACAGGCTGGCGCTCGGCATGCCCACACGGGCGCACGCGTCGTGCACGACGCCGACGATCCCGGTCGGCCCCTCGTAGTTCGAGTGCTCGAAGCCGAGCCGATCGACGATCGACTCGTCGGAGGCAAGGCCCGTGATCGACACCGCGCGCGAATGTGGAACGTCGGCGAGCAGCGCCCCGAGTGAGACCACCATCTTCACCCCGAGCGCCTCGGCCACCTCGACCACCGTGCGGCAGAAGGTGCGCCATCGCAGCTGCGGCTCGGGGCTCTGAAGGAGCACGAGGTCGTGCTCTGCGCCCGCGATCACGGCGGCGTGGAAGGTGGTCTCGGGCCACTCGATCACGCGCGCGACGCCCCCCTCGAGGCGGATCGTCGGCCGCGTCTCGGTGAAGTCGAAGTAGTCCTCGCAGCCGATCGAGGCGACCGGCTCGGCCTCGAAGCTCTCCTGGAGGAAGGTCAGCGCAGCAGAGGCGGCCTCCCCCGCGTCGTTCCATCCGCTGAAGGCGCAGACGAGAATGGGATCACGGAGCTGCGGCCGGGCGATCCAGTCGACTTCGCTCACTGCCCTGACGTTACACCGCTGCGTTCGTCCGACCGCGCACCCAACATCAACCCGGTGTCATCCGCGATCGCAGAGCTGCAGGCGGGTCAGCCCGTCGAAGGCGTGTTCGCCTGCACGCGCAAGGACCTCCTCACCGCCCGCACGGGCACCCCCTACCTGGCGCTCGAGCTGCGCGACCGAAGCGGCACGATCCGTGCGCGCGCATTCCGCGACGCCCAGCTCCTCGCAAGCGGGTTCGACCGCGGCGACCTCGTGTGGGTGGCCGGTCGCACCGGGCGCTTCCGCGAGGAGCTACAACTCGAGCTGAGCGCCGTGCGCAGGGCCGACACCGAGGCCGCCGCGCCCGAGGAGTTCCTGCCGAGGGCCTACCGCGACGTCGAGGAGCTCGACGGCTTCCTCGAGCATCTGGCCCGCGAGGTGCACGACCCGGCGCTCACCCAGCTGCTTGCGCGGTTCTTGGACGACGATGTCTTCCGCGCCGCCTTCCGGCGGGCGCCCTGCACGCGCGATGGCCACCACGCCTACCTCGGCGGCCTCCTCGAGCACACTGTGGCGGTGGCCACGCTCGCGCAGGAGACCTGCATCCTGCACCCCCGCCTCGACTCCGACGTGCTCGTGAGCGCGGCGATCCTGCACGACGCCGGCAAGACGCGCGAGTGGGATCTCGGGGCGGAGATCGGCCGCAGCGACGAGGGGCGCCTGCTCGGCCACGTGGCGCTCGGGGATCAGCTCGTGGCCGAGCGCGCCCGCGGGCTCGCTTCAGAGCGCGTGCTGGCGGTGCGCCACTGCGTGCTCACCCATCACGGAGACGGCCGCTTCTGCTCGGCGGAGGCGCTCGCGCTCCACCGGCTGAACGCGCTCGACGCGGGTGTCAAGGGCGCGCTCGAGCACGGCTTACGCTGAGGCGCTGCGCCCGTCTCAGCGCCGGGCGAGTTGCAGCGCGGGGCGCAAATAGCGCGTGTACTTCTTTGCACCGAAGTGCGAGACATGTATGCCGTCGCCCGCGAACCAGGGCTTCCCGGCGCTGTAGCGGGCCCAGTCGAACACCTTCACGCGGCGGGACAGGCGGCGGCCGGCCGCGAGCATCCGCCGCCGGCTCGTGCCCTGCCTGCGTGGGGTCACTAGCACGAGCTTGCCGCGGGAGCCCATGGCGCGCACGGTGCGCCCGATCGCTCCCGGCGGGATCGGGCCGTTCACGCCGAGTGCCACGACCACCACGCGCGGGAGGCGGTGGGCGCGGCGCAGGCGGGAGACCATCCCGATCGCCTCGGTGTACTGGCGACAGCCCCTGGCGTCCGAGCGGAAACCGATCCCCGCGAGCTTCGGGGCCGCGATGATGCCGGTCGAGTCCCCGATGAAGAGCGGCGCACGGCCCGGCACGGCCTTGCGGCGGGGCCCGTGGCG
>JACCYP010000333.1 GCA_013696425.1 Thermoleophilaceae bacterium | reverse complement strand
GAACTCGTCCGCGCCGGTGCTCCT
Source organism: Thermoleophilaceae bacterium (assembly GCA_013696425.1). Classification (GTDB taxonomy): domain Bacteria; phylum Actinomycetota; class Thermoleophilia; order Solirubrobacterales; family Thermoleophilaceae; genus JACCYP01. The sequence continues at coordinate 3,166 of JACCYP010000333.1, read as the reverse complement.
GGGATTCGCCGCTCTGGCGCTGGCGCTCCCGGGCGTCTGGCTGCTCCGCCGCCGCCTGCGCCGCCGCTCCTAGCCGCCGCCGCTCCTCGCGCTGTCGCTGTGCTCGCTTGGGTCGGTATGCGACCCATATCCAACACAGCGCTACGCGTCGGCCGCGAATTGTTCCGAACACCGGTACAATCGCGGCGTCGTGGCAGCGTCCCGCACAACCACTCCAGCCGCCGTTCAGCGCTCGCTCGTCTCCGACCAGGTCTTCCGGGTCCTCACCGAGGCGATTCTCGCCGGCCGTTACGAGCCCGGCGAGAAGCTCCCGACCCAGCGCGCTCTCGCCGCCGAGTTCGGAGTGAACATGGCCTCGGTGCGTGAGGCCGTGAAGCGGCTCGAGCAGCTGCACCTCGTCGAGTCGCGCCAGGGGGAGGGGATGCGCGTGCGCGACTGGCGCTCCCACGGAGGCCTCGACGTGATCACCCACCTGCTCTTCCAGGCGGGTGGGTTCGATCCGGAGACCTCGCGCTCGCTCTTCGAGGCACGCCGCCTCATGCTTCGCGAGGCCGGGGGCCTCGCCGCCGGGCGGCGCACGGACGAGCAGGCGAAGCTGCTGGAGGAGCTCGCCGCCGGCTTTGCCCGGGCGGATGACGACGCGGCCGCGCAGGGCATCGACTTCGCATTCTTCGCGGTGATCGTGGAGGCCGCGGGCAACGTCGTCTTCACGCTGATCATGAACTCGATCCGCGACATCTACTTCGAACACGCTGCGGCATTCACGCCGATGGTCTCGAAGCGCAGGGGCCTCGCACCGCTCTACGCCGACGCGGCCGGCGCCATTGCCGCGCGCGATGCCGACGCCGCCTCCGCGGCGGTCGAGGCCATCGCCGCCGCGCACACCAAGCGCCTGACGCAGTGACTCTCACCACCATCACGCCGCGCGAGGCCTCGATCTTCGCCTGCATGACCGACGCCCTCGTGGAACCCGGGACCGAGCTACCGCCTGTTGGCGACACCGATGCCGTCGCCTTCTTCGATCGCTGGATGGGCCGCTCGCCGCGCCTGAACCGCGCCGGCCTACGCGGCATCCTCGTCGTGCTCGAGATCAGCCCGCGGCTCACGGGCCGCAGCGGGCGCATGCGCCGCCTGCCGCGTGCGGACCGCGGCGCCTACCTGCGCGATATCGAGGCAAGCGGGCCGGCTCAGATCCGCCAGCTCGCCAAGGCGGTCAAGGGCATCTGCTTCCTGAGCTACTACGGCGACGACGGCGTGATGCAGCGGATCGGCTACGACGCCGATGCGAACGTCGCGCGAGCTCGTGCGCTCAGAGCGAAGGACGCCCGGCCGTGAGCACGAGCACTGCCAATGGCTTCGCCATGACCGGCACCGGAGGCGGACATCGACCCACCACCGGCTCCGCCTACTCCGAATGGGGCGAGCTCGACATCCCCACCGTCGAGCGCATCGAGCACGGCCGCGACATTCCCGGCGAGCGGGTGGTGCGTGCGGACGTGTGCGTGATCGGCACCGGCGCCGGCGGCGCGCCCGTGGCCAAGGAGCTCGCCGAGGGCGGCATGAACGTGGTGATGCTCGAGGAGGGCGATCGCTTCACCCCGGATGACTTCACCGCGCGCCCGCGCGAGATGTCGACGCTGCTCTACCGCGACGCCGCCCAGGTCACCACCGTCGGCAACGTGCCGATCGTGCTGCCGCTAGGCAAGGGTGTGGGGGGCACCTCGATGATCAACTCGGGCACCTGCTTCCGCCCGCCCAGGGCGGTGCTCGAGATGTGGGGCGAGCGCTTCGGCCTCGACAACCTGAACGAGCCCGAGCTCGATCCCTATTTCCGGCGCGTCGAGCGGGAGGTGAGCGTGGCGCAGGTGCCGGCGGAGATCGCCGGGCGCAACGCCGAGGTGGTGAAGCGCGGCGCCGACGCGCTCGGCTGGTCGGGCGACTACATCTGGCGCAACGCGCGGGGGTGCGTCGGCTCGGGCGTGTGCAACTTCGGCTGTCCGACGGCCGCCAAGCAGCACGTGGGCCAGACCTACGTGCCGCGCGCGTGGGCGGCGGGCGCCACGACGTTCGCCGGCGCGAAGGCCGAGCGCATCCTGATGCGCGGCACGCGCGCCACGGGCGTCGAGGCGCGCACGAGCGCCGGTGGTCTCCTTCGTGTGGAGTGCGACACGGTGATCGTGGCCTGCGGGGCCATCCACACGCCGCTGTTCCTCGCGGAGCAGGGGCTCGGGCGCGAGTCCGGCGAGCTCGGGCGCAACCTCGCCATCCACCCCGCCACCGCCGTGCGCGCGCTCTTCGACGAGGAGATCGACATGGCCCGCGGCGTGCCGCAGAGCTACTTCATCGATGAGTTCGCCGACGACGGGATCATGCTCGAGGGTGCCGCGGGGCCGCCTGACTACGCGGCGATGTCGACCCCCTACGCGGGGGCCGAGCACCGCGACCTGATGCTCCAGTACCGCAACCTCTCCCAGTTCGGGCTGATGGTCTCCGACCTCTCGCGCGGGAAGGTGAGAAAGCGCGCCGGGCAGGTGGAGATCGTCTACAACCTGAACGACGAGGACACGGCGACGTTCAAGCGCGGGATCGAACGCCTCTGCGAGCTGTACGTGGCAGCGGGCGCGCGTACGCTCTTCCCCCCGGTGGCGGGCGTGGCGGAGCTCGCCCCGGACGATCTAGGACGGCTGCGTGACACCGACATCCGCCCGCGCGACCTCACCCTGATGGCCTTCCACCCACTCGGTACCGCTCGCGCCGACGCCCGTCCCGCCCACGGCGTGGTGGACGCCGAGCTGAAGCTCCACGGCTGGGAGGGCATCTATGTGGCGGACGGCTCGGTGGTGCCGAGCTCGATCGGCGTGAACCCCCAGATAACGATCATGGCCCTCGCGACGCGGCTCGCCTACGGGCTGCTCGGCAAGCCGGCGCCCGAGCACGAGCCGCAGCCGGAGACGATCGCGCACCCGCGCATCACCAAGCCGCACGCGCTCACGGCCTAGCCAGCAGTCGTGCCTCGGTAGCGTGGGGGAATGGACGCGCTCGAGGCCATCCGCACCCGCCGCACGCACAAGGCCTACGAGCCCGAGCCGCTCCCGCGGGAAACGGTGGACGAGCTGCTCGAGCTGGCGTCCTGGGCTCCCAACCACAACCTCACGAACCCGTGGCG
>JACCYP010000326.1 GCA_013696425.1 Thermoleophilaceae bacterium | reverse complement strand
AGCGCGCGCTCGAGCTCCGCGACCAATTCGACGAGGCCAACCTCTTCCTCTCGGCCTCCGAGACCCACAACCAAAAGAACGTCAACCGCTCGATCGCCGAGTCGCTCGCCGGCCTCGAGCGCGTGATCTCGCGAGCTCGCGGCGAGGGCCTGCGGTGCGAGGGAGTGATCTCGGTTGCCTTCGGCTGCCCCTACGAGGGCGAGGTGCCCCGCGAGCGCGTCTTCGAGATCGCCCAGCGGCTGGCGGCGGCGGGCTGCGAGGAGGTGGCGTTCGGCGATACGACCGGGATGGCGAACCCGCGTCAGGTCGAAGACTTCTACGCCGCCGCGCGAGATCGGCTACCCGGGGTCGAGCTCACCGCCCATTTTCACAATACGCGCGGCCAGGGGCTCGCGAACGTGCTCGCCGCGCTCGACGCCGGCGTGCGCTCGTTCGAGTCCTCCTTCGGCGAGCTCGGCGGCTGCCCGGTGCCCGCGGGGGCGACGGGCAACATCGCGAGCGAGGACCTCGTGTCGATGCTCCACGAGATGGGCCACGACACGGGTGTCGACCTCGACGCCCTGCTCGCCTGCGCGCAGGAGGCCGAGGCAGTGCTCGGCCGCCCGCTCGGCAGCCATCTCCTCACCGCGGGGCCGGTCGACTGGCAGCGCTAGCGCAGGACGTCGAGGCGCTCGCGGCGATCGAGCGCGGCTCGGCATCGGAGGGAGAGCGCCGCGCGGCCGAGTGGGTGGCGGGCCGGATGCGCGAGGCCGGGGCGCGGGAGGTCGACGTACGGCCGTACGAGTACAGCCAGACCTACGCCCACGCACATGCGCTCCACCTCGCGGCGGCTCTGGCGGGGAGGGCGCCGGCACTCGCGGCGCTCGTCTCCTTCGACCTCGATTTCTCCGGACGCAACCAGTGGACGCGCCGCTTCCTGCCGACGGGCGAGGGCGCCTATGTGGTCGGCCGGGTCCCCGCGCGCGGGGAGAAGGAGCGCACGCTCGTGCTCGTCTCCCATCACGATGCCGCCAACACCGGCCTCGTCTGGCGGCTCCCGCTCTCGGTGCCGCTGGGGCCGACCCACATCGTGCCCTCGTTCGCATTGCTGCCGGAGCTCGCGATGCTCATCCGGGCGGTGGGCCCGCGGCGGCTGCGCCCGCTCACGACCGTGGTGCTGCTCGCAAATCTGCTGCTGCTGGCGGACGTCGCCCGCTCGCCGGTGGTGCCGGGCGCGAACGACGACGCCACCGGAGTCGCCGGCATGCTCGCGCTGCTCGAGGAGTGGGCCCCGAAGGGGCTGCCAGGCACCGAGCTCGTGACCGTCTCGACCGGATCTGAGGAGTCGGGGATGGGCGGCATGGCGGCGTGGATGCGCGCCGAGGGCGCGTCGCTCGACCCGGCTCGCACGCTCCTGCTCTCACTCGACACGCTCGGCTCCGGCGAGCCGATCGTCGCGAGCGGCGAGGGGCTCACCTCCTCCTACCGCGCCGAGGATCTCGAGTGGGTGCCGGTCGAGGTGCCGCGCGTGCGACTCGGCGGCTGGACCGACGCGCTGCTCGCCCGTTACGCCGGGCTCCCCGCGATCTCGATGCTCTCGCAGGGGCCGAAGGGCGGTTTCACGAACTACCACCTCCCGAGCGATGTCCCCGACAACGTCGACTACGGCTCGGTCGAGCGCTGCCTGGCGCTCGCACGCACGATCGGTCTAGGGTTCTCATCGTGAACCCCAAGGGACTCGCCTACCTCCTCGCCGCCGGCCGTACGCTCATCGGCATCGGCCTCATGACCGCCCCCGAGCTCGTCGGCAAGGGCTGGATGGGCAAGAAGTCGAAGGACCCGCGCATCAAGCTGCTGCTGCGCGTCGTGGGCATCCGCGATTTCGTGGTGGGCCTCGGCGGCGTGCTCGCCCTCTCCCGCGAGGGAGGAGGCGCACGCGGCTGGATCCTGGCCGGCGCCGCTTGCGACACGATCGATGGGGCCGCTACGGCGCTCGCCCGCGACGATCTCGACGACGGCGCGGCCACGCAGCTGCTCGCCATCGCGGCGCCCGCGGCGATCGCCGGACCCGTCGTGGCCGCAATGCTCGACGACTAGCTCCGGCGGGGGAATCGAGGACGGCTGAGTTGAACTCCTCCGCCCGCTCGAGCGCCCAGGAGACGGTGTCGGCCGAGAGCCCATCACGCACTTCCGCAGGAGTTTTCCCATTACTTCCCCGCGAATTCGGGTTGGCGCTTGTCGAAGAACGCCGCCGCGCCCTCCGCGAAGTCCTCGGAGCCCGCCAGCTGCTGCTGCACGGTCACCTCCTGCTCGAGCGTCGCGGCGAGCGCCGGCTTGGCCGCGGCGTCGATCACGCGTTTCGCGAGGCCGACCGCCTGCGGCGCGCACGAGAGCAGCTCGTTGCAGAGCGTCTCGACCGCCTCGTCGCCGCCGACGCGGTTGGCGAACCCGATCCGGTGCGCTTCGCCGGCATCCATCGGGCGCCCGGTCATGATCAGCTCCTTCGCGCGGCCGACGCCGACCACGGCGGGCAGGCGCGAGCAGCCGCCGAGATCGGGGATGAGCCCGATCCGCACCTCCATGATCCCGGCCATCGAGCCCTCGGCCATCACGCGCATGTCGGCGGCGAGCGCGAGCTCCATGGCACCGCCGAGGCAGGCGCCGTGGATCTGGGCGATCGTCGGCTTGGTCATCTCCTCGAGCAGGTTGTAGATCAGCAGCAGCGGGCGGCGGAAGGCGCGCAGGCTGGCTGGGTTCTCCGAGAGCTCCCTGAGGCCGGCGAGATCCATGCCGGACGAGAACATCGCGCCCTCCCCGCGGAGCACCACGACGCGCACGGAATCGTCGGCTGCGGCCTCCTCGAAGGCCTTTCCGAGCCCGGCCACGAGCTCGTCGTTGAGGGCGTTTCGCTTCTCCGGGCGGTTCATCACCACGTGGCGAACGGCCCCGCGATCCTCGGTCGTGACAACTCCCATGTAGGCTCCCGGCGCTCGAAAACTAGGAGGAAGCAGGCTAATGGACGTCACCAAGGTCGGGGTGCTGGGCGCAGGTCTGATGGGGCACGGGATCGCCCAGGTCTCGGCGCAGTCCGGGCTGGACGTCGTCCTGCGCGAAGTGGACCAGGAGACGCTCGACAAGGGCGTCGGCAAGATCGAGAAGCAGCTCGGCCGCGCGGTCGAGAAGGGCAAGTTGGAGCAGGCCGACGCCGATGGCGTGCTCGGGCGCATCCAGGGAACCACGGATTGCGGCGATCTCGCCGATTGCGATCTCGTGATCGAGGCCATCACCGAGGATCTCGATCTCAAGGTGGAGATGTGGAAGGAGCTCGACGGGATCGTCAAGGACGGGGCCGTGCTCGCCACCAACACGTCGTCGCTGGCGGTGATCGACCAGGCGGCGGCCACGAAGCGGCCGGAGGCCTTCATCGGCCTGCATTTCTTCAACCCTGTGCAGATGATGCCCCTGCTCGAGGTCATCCGGACGGTCACGACCGGAGATGAGGCCTACAAGACGGGCCTCGAGTTCGGCGCGAAGCTCGGCAAGACCGTGGTGGAGGCCAAGGACAAGACCGGCTTCATCGTGAACCGGCTGCTCGTGCCCTACATGCTCGACGCGATCCGCGCATTCGAGAACGGCACCGGCTCGATCGAGGAGATCGACATCGCCATGAAGGGCGGCGCCGCGCACCCGATGGGGCCGTTCACGCTGCTCGACTTCGTCGGCCTCGACACCACGAAGTCGATCGCGGACATCATGTTCGACGAGTACCGGGAAACCCGGTTCGCCGCTCCGCCGACACTGCGCAAGATGGTTGCGGCCGGCTACTTCGGCAAGAAGTCCGGGCGCGGGTTCTACGACTACTCGGGTGAGAAGCCCGTGGCCGTGGACCCGGGGGTCTGATGGCTGCCGGGCTCTCGCTCGCGCCGGAGCGGGCCCCCGCCGCCGCGGCGGGGGCGGTGGTGCTCACGGTGGGAGTGCTCGTGACGACCGTGCGCTTCGCCGACACGTGGGCGGCGTTCCCGCGGCTCGTCGTCCTCGCGGCCGCGGCCGCCGCGGTGTTCGCCCTGTTGTGGGGGACACCCATCGAAGCCGGCGAGTCGCCGAGCCCGTGGCAGACCGCGCTGATCGCCGCGCTCCTGGTGCTGCTGATCGGCTCGCTCGGGACCCTCGCCGACGTGCTCGGCACGACTGCGGGCAACTCGCGCACGCTCACGTGGCTCTCCGCGATCTTCGTCGTGGAATGCGCGTGGGTCGCGCACCGCTACCGCTCGGCGGTCGCGGCGCTCTTCGGCGCGCTCGCCGTGATCGTGTTCACCGTCTCGTTCGTCGACTGGGTGTTCACCCCGGAGTCCGTGACGGCGTTCCGGTGGGTGCTCGCGATCCTCTCCGTGGCGCTGCTCGCCGCGGCCGGCGTGCGCCGGGGCGACTCCGTGGGCCAGGGCGCCCAGCTGGCGAACGCCGCGGGCGTGGCCGCCGTCGCGGTGGCGGCCACGTTCCTCGCGGGGCTGATCCAGAGCGCCTTCGCAC
>JACCYP010000302.1 GCA_013696425.1 Thermoleophilaceae bacterium | reverse complement strand
GATCGGGCGTGGCGGGCGCCGGAGCGGCGCCGGCGCCACCGCTGCCGCCCTGCAGGCCGCCGGCCGCACCACCGAGAATGCCCTGGAGCGCACCGCCGAGCTCGTTGATCGGCTTGGCGTTCTCCGGAGCCTTGATGTCCTGATCCTCGCCGACCTTGGTGAACTCGATGGCGAAGGCGATCTTCCCGGACTCGATCCCACCTGAGGCCTTGCGGTCGCCCTCGGGCACGTCGAACTCGATGTCCATCGCGACCTTGCGGAGCTTGTCGTCATCGCCGACGAACACGTCGAGCCGCGGCTCCTTGACCACATCGGTGATCTTCTTGATCTGGGCCTCGGTGATCTTGGGCGGCTTCTGGCCGCCGGTCGTGGCTGCGGGAGCCTTATCGACCACCTCGTTCAGGTCGGTGACCATCTTCGCGACGTCAACCTGGGAGGACACGTGCGTGGCCTGCTCGCCCCCCACGTCGGCCTCGCCCTCGTCCTTCGCGTCGGAGAGCCAGCTGGTCGGCTCGATGCCGAGGTCGGCCAAGCTCGTGCCCTGGTTCTTGCCGGCCTGGTCTGCGATCTGCTTGTTGAGTGTCGCGACCTGCTCCTCGCCGACCTGGAAGGCCTGGCCACCGAACTCGACGTAGGCGTTGTCGCCCGTCGAGACGAGCCCCGCCTCGATGTTCTGGCCGCCGCCGGAGAAGTTCACGTCCCAGTCGACGCTCGGGATCTTCTTGTCGCCGTTTGACTTGTACGGGCCCTTGAGCTGGACCTTCACGGGATCGGAGAGCTGCGGGATGCCGTTGAGCTGGACGGTCACGTCGAGCTTCACGTTCGCGCTGCCGATCGAGTTCTTGAAGGCCTTGTCGACGGTCTCCTTCGCGCTGTCTGAGTCACCACCGCCGCCGCAGGCCGCGAGGGCCAGTGACAGGGCGAAAAGGACGGGCAGGATGAAACGTCGAATGGTCAACTCAGCTCCTTCGGAGGTGCGCGTGGGTTGTTCGAGCATACGAAGATGTCCCGACTTCCATCACTAACCGCCATTACGGCTCTGTTGGCTTTGTTGAGCCTCTGCGAGGCCGCGTCCGCCAGTCCGGTGCTCCACGTGACCGCGTCGGGGGTCGAACACGTCGACGACCCGTACCTTCCCGCGACGCTCGAGCCGGCGCCGCGCGGAGTGCCTGAGGACCCACCGCCCGTGGCCGGCGGTTCGGCCGCCCGCACCGTTCCGGGCGCGGTCAAGGAGGCGCTCGGCGCGGGTGCGATCGACCAGGTCCGCCACGACGGCTGGCTGTCCTCCTACAAGGAGGCAAAGACCGTGAAGAAGCGTCTTCCCGGGCTGCGAAAGAAGGAGCTCGGGCGGGTGATCGACTCGATGGGCGCCCTCGCGCGCGGCGGACTGCTGTCGCCATCCCGGCTCGCCCCCACGTTCCTCGAACTCGAGCGCAACACGCTCTTCTGGCGCGAGAAGCCGATTCCCGGCGCCGGCGCGCGTCTCACCTTCGGCAACAGCCAGATCGTGTTCCAGTACTACCCCGGCCAGGGCCTGCGGATCCAGCCGCTCGCGAACTTTGCGAAGGCCAACGGCTTCTACAACGCATGCAAGGGGATCAACGTCCGCCCTGGCACCCCGTGCCGCAAGCAGTCTTTCGCGGCGATGCTCGACGAGCTGCTCGCGCTCGGCGCCGTGCGGGGCAAGCCCGCCTACACGGCGTGGGAGTACTACTTCACCTTCGACGGCGGGCGCCCGCCGTGGGTCTCGTCGCTATCGCAGGGCACCGCGATCCAGGCGTTCGCGCGCGGCACCGAGCTGCTCGGCGACCCGAAGTACGCGGCGGCGGCGACGGCCGGAATCGGGGCGTTCGAGCAGCGCCCGCCCACCGGCGTCGCGGTCCCCGCCGACGGCGGCACCCACTACGTCATCTACTCCTTCCTGCCGCGCTTCTTCGTGGTGAACGCGTTCATCCAGTCACTGAACGGGCTCTACGACTACTCCACGATCACCGGCGACCCGCGCGGCCTTGGGCTCTTCAACGCCGGCGAGGCGGCCGCGCGCGTGCAGACCCGCCAGCACGACACCGGCGCCTGGTCGCTGTACGGGCGCGGCGGCCGGGAGTCGACGCTCGGCTACCACCGGCTCGTGCGCGACTTCCTGAGCGGCCTGTGCGACCGCACGCAGACAGACGTCTACTGCACCACCGCGGCGTCGTTCACGCGCTACCTGCACGAGAAGCCGAAGCTCGAGTGGCTCGGTAGGAAGGGGCGCACGATCAAGTTCCGGCTCTCGAAGCTCTCGACGGTCACGGTCACGGCGCGCGTGAAGGGCAAGTCGCGCGTGATCTCGTCGAAGTTCGTGGGGTATGGGGTGAAGAGCTACGGGCTGCCGAAGGGAGCCAGCTCGGTGAAGGTCCGGGCGAAGGACCTGCGCAACCACCCCACGCAACTGGTGAAATCGATTTGATCCGCGGGGCATCCTGCCCCGCGTTCTGATTGGCCTGTTCGGCGTCCCGCCTCTCTAATGTCCGGGGCCCTTGGCGCCCCGGACGATCCTCTACACAGGCAAGGGCGGCGTCGGGAAGACGAGCGTCGCCGCCGCCACGGCGCGGCGCTGTGCCGCAGCCGGCCTGCGCACGATCGTGATGTCCACCGATCCGGCGCACTCACTCTCGGATTCGCTCGAGACCGAGCTCGGCTCCTCCCCCACGCCGTGCGGCGACCTGCTCTGGGGGCAGGAGGTGCAGGCGCAGGAGGAGCTCGAGCGCCACTGGGACGCTGTCGCCGGATGGCTCGGGGAGATGCTCACCGAGCGGGGCGTGGATCCGATCTCCGCCCAGGAGCTGACGGTGCCGCCCGGCCTTGACGAGCTGTTCTCGCTGCTGCAGATCAAGGCTCACCACGACTCCGGCGATTACGACGCGATCATCGTCGACTGCGCCCCGACCGGCGAGACGCTGCGCCTGCTGTCCTTCCCCGACGTCGCCAACTGGTGGCTCGAGAAGATCTTTCCCTGGAACCGGCAGCTGCTGGCCGCGGCGCGGCCGTTCTCCGGACTGATCGACATCCCCATGCCCAGCGAGGCCGTGTTCGACGACATCGGCCGGCTCGTGGAGAATCTGATCGACATGAACGCGATCCTCCGCGACCGCTCCGCCACCTCGATCCGGCTGGTGATGAACCCGGACAAGATGGTGATCAAGGAGGCCATGCGGACGTTCACCTACCTGAACCTGTACGGCTATCTCACCGACGCCGTGGTCGTGAACCGGGTGTTCCCGGAGGAGGTCGAGGGCGGCTACTTCGCCGGCTGGCGGGCCACCCAGGCCGAGCACATGGAGCTCGTGCGCTCGGCGTTCGCGCCGGTACCGATCCTCACCGCGCCCTACTTCGACAGGGAGGTGATCGGCGCGGAGATGCTCGACCGCCTCGGCGCCGAGGTGTTCTCCGACTGCGACGCCGCCGCCGTGCTCCACGCGGACCTCACGCAGGAGCTCGTGACCGAGAACGGCAGCGCGGTGCTGCGGCTGCCGATCCCGTTCGCCGAGAAGGCCGACATCGACCTCAAGAAGATCGGCCTCGAGCTCGTGGTGCGGGTCGGCACCCAGAAGCGGACTATCATCCTGCCCGCTGCCATGGCCGCCTACCGGCCACGCGCGGCGAAGTTCGAGGAGGGCGCCCTACAGGTCGTCTTCGATCGGGACGACGATGGACCCAAGCGAGCCGACGAACCACAAGACTGAGCCGGACCCGGCCTTCTCCTCCGACGCCCCGCGGTGGGAGGAGCCCCCGCCCGGTGACTGGGACCTCGGCGCCGACCCGCCCCCGCGCCCCGGCGCCGGCTTCGACCCCACGCCGCTCTTCGCGCTCATCGAGGCACTGCGCCGCGGCCTGCCGGCCGACCTCCAGCAGCAGTTCACCTCACTCGTACGCGAGGTGCTCCTCGCGCTGCGCGCGCTGATCGACTGGTACCTCGATCGCCTCGAGCGCCAGCCCAAGGAGCCGCGCGTCGAGGACATCCCGATCGATTAGCGGCCCAGCTCGCGGTTCAGGTCGATCGCGCGGATCGAGTGCTCGTCGGGCAGCTTCGCGAGCACGCTCTTGACCACGCCGTGCACGTCGGCCTCGTCGTGGCCGACGCCGTCGAGCATCGAGTGCAGGGCGGTGTGGACGATCTTCAGCTCGGCCGCCGTCATGTGCAGCTCGTAGGCGGTTTCGCCGGGCTGGATGGGCTGGAAGTCTTCGGGCGTGGACACACCAAATAGTCTAGGCCCTGATGACCGAGAAAACGTGGGTGCTCACCGGATCCGTGGAGAACTTCCGCGCGACGCGCGATCACGGGTTCAAGGTGATCGGCATGAAGGAGATGCGGCGCAAGATGGCCGAGCAGATCGAGCCCGGCGACCTGATCGCCTTCTACGTGACCAAGGTGCAGGCCTTCGGCGGCCTCGTGCGCGTGACCGGCGAGATGTACGAGGACCGGACCAAGATCTGGCCGGGCAAGCCCGGCAAGGTCGACCCCTATCCGTGGCGGTTCCAGACCGAGCCCGAGCTCATCCTCGAGGAGGACGAGTTCGTGCCGGCCGAGGATCTCCTCGACGATCTCGAGCATCCACGCAAGTGGCCGCGCGAGCACTGGCACCTCGCCTTCCAGGGCCAGCTGCGAACGGTCTCCGACGCCGACTCGCGCCTGCTGCGCGAGCGGCTCGCTCCCGCCGCCGCGGCTTGAACCACGAGCGCCACTACTCGCTTGCCGAGGCCAACGCGGCGATCCCGTGGGTCACCGAGCGGCTCGAACGCATGCGCGCTGCGCGCGTGCTGCTGAACGACGAGGAGGCGCGCCAGGCGCTGACCCACGCGTCGTCGAGCAACGGGGGCGGCGAGCCCGGCCGCGTGGTGTCCGAGGGCTTCCTCGAGCTGCGCTCCGCACTCGCCGAGCTCCAGGGCGCGGAGGTCGTGCTGCGCGACCTCGAGAAGGGCCTTATCGACTTCCCCGCGATGCGCGAAGGCAGGGAGATCTACCTCTGCTGGGAAGAGGGAGAGGATGAGATCGGCTTCTGGCACGACACGGAGTCCGGCTATGGCGGCCGGCAACCGCTCTGACGGCCTGATCGAGCTCTGGCGGCGCTGGTCGCCCGAGCAGCGCGTGGCCGCAGTCGGCGCCACGCTCCTGATCATCTCGACGTTCGGGCCTTTCTCCTTCGTGGAGGCGGCGATCGTGCTCGTGGGCGCGGCGGTGCTGCTGCTGTTGTGGCGCCGCGGCAAGGGGCGCGAGTTCCACCTCCCCTTCGGTGATGGCATCGTGATCGCCGCCGCCGGGCTGTGGTCGGGAATATTGATCGTTATCCGGCTCTTCGACCGCCCGCTCGGCCAGGGCCTGCTGGCCCTTTGCTGTGCCGCGATCCTAGTGCTCGCCGGCCTGCGCGAGCGACAGAAGCGCCCGCTCGACGACGTGCGCACCGCGCGCC
>JACCYP010000272.1 GCA_013696425.1 Thermoleophilaceae bacterium | reverse complement strand
GTGCTGAGGACGCCGGCGAAGACGTTCAAGCGCCGCGGGCGGATGGTGCGCGGGCGCTAACGGCCTGCTTCGCGCCTTCGGCGCTCGGACAGCGAGCAGTGGAGGCTGGCCTGGGCGGTTTGCGGTGCCCGCGAGACGTTTTCGGCATCCGCTGAACCGTTTTGGTTGCTATAGCGACCAGATCCGTTCAGCAGATGAGCGATGGCGCGTAGGCACAAGCCCTCGCGCGCGCCCGCAGCCGGCCAGCCCTCGCCCTTATTGCTATCCGTCCGAGCGCCGAAGGCGCGAGACAGGAGCTAGACGTACTTCGCGACCTTGCCGGACTTCAGGCAGCGCGTGCAGACGTATTCGCGCGCCGGGGAGCCCTTGACCTCGATGCGGACCTTCTGCAGGTTCGGGTTGAAACGCCGGCGCGTGGCAACCATGGAGTGGCTGCGGCTGTTGCCGAACGAGGGGCCCTTTCCACACGAGTAACAGACCTTTGGCACGGCGAGGAGGGTAGCGAAGAGGGTCCGCGGGTAGGTTGATGCGGATGAGCCTGCACCCAGCCCAGAACCGTCAGCTGCGCGAGACCTACGCGTGGGCCCGCCAGATCGCCGAGTACTGGGCGCGCCTTGCCGAGCGCATCGGCGAGCCCGAGGCGGCACCGTTCCGCCAGGGTGCGGAGAAGGCGGGCGAGCTTGCCGAGGCGCTCGTGCCCGTCTGCGAGGCCCAGGGGCTGCCGATCGCGAACGCGGCCGCCGGCGCCGGGCGCTCCCTCGCCAAGGCGAAGGGCTCGGTGCGCGACAAGCTGCTCGAGCGCAACCAGGCAATCCGCCTCGCGGTCGAGGAGATGCAGCACCTCACCACTGCGCTCGCATACGGAGCTGCGCTGGCCGAGGCCGCGGGAACCGAGGAGCTCGCAACCTTCCAGGCGACCTGGGAGCGCAAGCTCCGCCGCGTCGAGTCCGCCGCCCGCAAGGCCGCGATCGAGCAGGGTGCCCGCCCCGACGCCGCGATCGAGCCGCTCGAATCCGCGGCCGGTGCGAAGGTCGGCGCCGCGCTGGGCGCGATCGGCGAGTGGACCGACGCCCAGGTCACCAAGCGCCGCGGCTGAATTGAAGCGGCCGTTTGCAGTTACGCACCGAGACGGGGCACAACTGCAAGCGCGCGGGTCTCAGGCCAGCAGCTCCAGCGCGCGGTCGATGTCCTCGCGCGATACGTCCATGTGGGTAACCGCCCGGACGTGGGTGGCGTCGAGGGCCAGCAGCTCGACGCCCTTCTCCTCGGCGCTGTGCGCCCAGGCCGGCCCGTCCTCGACCTCGAAGATCACGATGTTGGTCTCGACCTCCGCCGGATCGACCGAGACGCCCGGGAGCGCCGCCAGCCCCTCGGCCAGCGCCCGTGCGTTCGCGTGGTCCTCCGCCAGGCGCTCGACGTTGTTGTCGAGCGCGAAGAGCCCGGCCGCCGCGATGATGCCGGCCTGGCGCAGCGAGCCGCCGATCATCTGCTTCCAGCGCCAGGCCTCCTCGATCAGCTCGCTCGACGCCGCGAGGCAGGCGCCCACCGGAGCGCCAAGTCCCTTGGTGAAGTCGAGCCAGGCCGTGTCGAAGCCGCCCGCGTAGTCGGCGGCGCGCACGCCGCTCGCCACCACCGCGTTCATCAGCCGCGCGCCGTCGAGGTGCGTGCGCAGCTCGTGCTCCCGCGCCACGTTGAGCACGCCCTGCATCGTGTCGAGCGGCCACACGTGGCCGCCGGCGATGTTCGTGGTCTGCTCCACGGACACGAGCCGGGAGCGCGGCGCGTAGCGGTCGCCGGCCGGGCGCAGCGCTCCGCGCACGTCCTCGCCGGTGAAGATGCCGTGGCGGGAATCGAGCTGGTAGGTCATCGCGCCGCTGAAGCCGCCGGGGGAGCCGGCCTCGGCCACGATCGGGTGGGCGGTGCGGTCGAGGATCACCTCGTCGCCGCCGGGCCGCAGGTGCAGGCGGTAGGAGATCGCGTTGCACATCGTGCCGCTCGGCAGATAGAGCGCCTCCTCCTGGCCGAGCAGCTCCGCCACGCGCTCCTGCAGCTCGTTCACCGTCGGGTCGAGCTTGCGCTGCTCGTCGCCCACCTCGGCGCGCGCCATCGCCTCGCGCATCCCTTCGGAGGGGCGCGTCTGCGTGTCGGAGTGGAGGTTGACGGTCAAACGAGTGAGCGCCGCATCTCCGCCATCGCGAGCACGGCCCGCGCGGCGTCCTCGCCCTGGTGGCGCTTCGGCCCGAGCCGCGCGAGCGCCTGGTCCATGGTCTCGACCGTCAGCACGCCGAACGCGCACGGCACGCCGGTGTCGAGCGAGACGCGGTTGATGCCGGCGGCAGCCTCCTCGCAGACGTGGTCGTAGTGGGAGGTCTCGCCGCGGATCACCGCGCCGAGGCAGGCGACGCCGGCGTAGCGGCCGGACTCCGCGCAGTACTTCGCCGCCAGCGGCAGCTCGAAGGCGCCGGGCACGTCGAACACATCCACCTCGCCCCCGCCCGCCTCGAACGTCGAGCGGGCCCCCGCCACCAGCTTCTCCGCCAGGTCCTCGTAGAAACGGCCGGCGCAGATCGCGAAGCGCTCGCTAGCCACGCCGCCCGCGCTCGCGGTCTGAGACGTGCTCGTCGTGAATCATCTCCTCGTCGAGCGCGAGGCCCTGGTGGTGGAGCAGGTGACCCATCTTGTCGCGCTTCGCGCGCAGGTAGTCGCGGTTGTGGTCCCCGGGTTCGGAGACGATCGGGATCTGGTCGCTCACCGTGAGGCCGTAGCCCTCGAGGCCGACGATCTTCTTCGGGTTGTTGGTCAGGATCCGGATCGAGGAGAGCCCGAGATCGACGAGGATCTGGGCGCCGATGCCGTAGTCGCGCAGGTCAGCGGGCAGCCCGAGCTCGAGGTTCGCGTCGACCGTGTCGAAGCCGTTGTCCTGCAGGTTGTAGGCGCGCAGCTTGTTGAGCAGGCCGATGCCACGGCCCTCCTGGGCGAGGTAGAGCAGCACGCCCTCCCCCTCCTCCTCGATCTGCGCGAGCGCCGCTTCGAGCTGCTGGCCGCAGTCGCAGCGCTGGGAGTGGAACACGTCGCCGGTGAGGCACTCGGAGTGCACGCGCACGAGCACGTCCGCCTTCCCGGCGACGTCGCCCTTGACCATCGCCACGTGGTGCTTCTCATCCACGAGCGAGCGGTAGCCGACAGCGCTGAACACGCCGAAGTCGGTGGGTAGCGCGGTCTGAACCACGCGCTCCACGAGCTTGTCGTTCTTGCGCCTGTAGGCGATCAGATCCGCGATCGTGATCATCCGCAGCCCGTGCTCGGCCACGTAGCGCTCGAGGTCGGGGACCCGCGCCATCGTGCCGTCGTCGTTCAGGATCTCGCAGATCACGGAGGAGGGATTGAGCCCCGCGATGCGCGCGAGGTCGACGCCCGCCTCGGTGTGCCCGGTGCGCTCGAGCACGCCGCCGGGCTTCGCGCGCAGCGGGAACATGTGCCCGGGCTGGGAGATGTCGCGGGGCGATGAGCGCGGGTCGATGGCCACCTGCACGGTGTGTGCGCGCTCGTGCGCGGAGATGCCGGTCGTGGTGCCCTCGGCCGCCTCGATCGAAATCGTGAACGCGGTCTTCAGGCCGGACTCGTTCTTCGCCGGCATGAGGTCGAGGCCGAGCTCCTCGCAGCGCTGGTCGGTGAGCGCGAGGCAGATGAGCCCGCGGGCGTGCTTGGTCATGAAGTTGATCGCCTCGGGCGTCGCGAACTGAGCGGCCAGCACGAGGTCGCCCTCGTTCTCGCGGTCCTCGGCATCGCAAACCACGACCATCTTCCCGGCCGTCACGTCCTCGAGCGCTTCTTCTATGGAGCTAAATGGAGACATCGCGGGGGGTGGAGAGCTTCTCCACGTACTTGGCAAGTATGTCCACCTCGAGATTCACGCGGTCGCCGCGGGCAAGCGCGCCCAGCGTCGTGCGCTCGAGCGTCTCGGGGATCAGATGCACGAAGAACGCCTCATCGTCGACCTCGCCGACCGTGAGCGACACGCCGTCGACCGCGATCGAGCCCTTCACCACCACATAGCGCAGCAGGTCGGGCGGCGCCCCGATGCGCAGGTCGGGCGCGGGGTCGAGCACCTCGCCGAGGCCGTCGACGTGGCCCTGCACGACGTGGCCGCCGAGCGGGTCGCCGGCGCGCAGCGGCAGCTCGAGGTTCACGGCGTCGCCCTCGCCGAGCGCGCCGAGCGAGGAGCGGCTGAGCGTCTCGTCCATCACGTCGGCGGCGAAGCCCTCGGCGCCGGGGTCGACGGCGGTGAGGCAGACGCCGTTCACGGCCACCGAGTCGCCTGGGCGCAGCTGCGCGCCGAGAGGGGTGGCTACCGCGATGCGCGATCCGGCGCTGCGCACCTCGCCCGTGCCCTGGATCAGCCCGGTGAACACGGGGTCACCACTCCTTCACGCGGGCGGTGAGCAACACGTCGTCCTCGACCGGCTCGCAGTCGAGCGTCACGGCGCTCATGGCGTCGGCGATCTTCTCGACGCCCATGCCCTCGACGGGCGAATGGGCCGTGCGCCCGCCGGCGACCTTCGGGGCGATGAAGGCGCGCAGCTCGTCGATCTCACCGGCGTCGAAGAACGCCCCCGCGAGGTGCGGCCCGCCCTCGAGCAGAAGCGACTGGATCTGGCGCGCGCCGAGCTCGTCGAGGGCGACCGCAACGCGGGCGCCCTCGTTCTGCCCGGTGGCGCTGATGACCTCCGCCCCCGCCTCCTCGAGGGCGCTGATCCGGCGGCGCTTCGCGGCGCGCGAGCAGATGACGATGACCGAGGTCTGATCGGCGGTGCGCATGAGGTTCGAGTCGAGCGGCAGCCGCGCCTCGGAGTCGAACACCACCCGCCGCGGCTGGCGGGAAACGCCCTCCACGCGCGAGGTGAGCTGGGGGTCGTCGGCGAGTGCGGTGCCGAGGCCGACGGCCACGGCGTCCATCTCCGCGCGCCAGCGGTGACCGCGCGCGCGGCTCGCGTCGCCGGAGATCCACTTTGAGTCGCCCTTCGCGGTGGCGACCTTGCCGTCGAGGGTCATGGCCGTCTTCATCACCACGAGCGGCCGGCCGGTGGCAGCGTGCTTGCGGAAGGGCTGGTTGAGCAGGCGCGCCGCGGCGGCGATCTCCCCATCCGCCATCTCGACCTCGATGCCCTCGTCGCGCAGGAATGCGAAGCCGCGGCCGGAGGCCTTGGCGGTCGGATCGTCGCTCGCGGCCACCACGCGGGCGATGCGCGCCGCAGCGATCGCCTCGGTGCACGGCGGTGTGCGCCCGGTGTGCGCGCAGGGCTCGAGCGACACGTACATCGTGGCGCCGGCCGGATCCTCGGAGCAGGCGGCGAGCGCCTCCCGCTCGGCGTGCGGATTGCCGGCGCCGGTGTGAAATCCCTCCCCGATCACGGCCCCGCCCTTCACCACGACGGCCCCCACGAGCGGGTTGGGACTCGTGTGTCCACGGGCGCCCGAAGCGAGTTCGATCGCCCGCCGCAGGTGTTGTGCGTCGCGCTCGGTGGCGGTGGTCTGGGCCATTGGAAGAGCCCGCCTCACGTTACCGTCCCCGCCCCGTGAGCACCCGTATCGGACCCTGGCTGCAATGGCTCGCCCTGGGCGCGATCTGCGCGCTGGGACTCTGGCTGCGCCTGAAGAACAACGACTACGGGCTTCCCTACGTCTACAACGTCGACGAGGGCTCTCACTTCACGGCCCGCGCCGTCGCGATGTTCGGCGGCGACGCGAATCCGGGCTACTTCCAGAACCCATCGGGCCTCACCTACATCCTCTACGCGGCGCTCAAGCTCTTCATCGAAGACGTGCCCGGGAAGTTCGGCGAGGACCCCTCCGGCATCTACGACCTCACCCGCTCCGTGACCGCGTTGATCGGCGTGGTGGGCGTGGTGGGCGTGTTCATCGCCGCGCGCAGGATCTGGGACGCGTGGGCCGGGGTGGCGGCCGCCGCCCTGATCTGCTTCGCGTTCCTGTCGGTCGCCTATGGCCGGATCGCGGTGACCGACGTGGGCACGCTCTTCCCCGTCGCGGTCGCGCTGCTCGCCGCCGTGCGCGTGTACGAGACCGGCGGGCGGCACTGGTACTTCCTCGGCGGCGCGATGGCAGGCCTGGCGGTTGGCTTCAAGTACACGGCCGGGCTGGTGCTGCTGCCACTGATCGTGGCCGCGCTCGTGCGGGCGCGGGCGAACAAGCGCGAGCTGTTCGACCTTCTCGGCGCATTCGCGATGGCGGTGCTCGCCTTCTTCATCACCACGCCCTACCTCTTCTTCGACTTCGAGACCGCCGAGCGTCAGATCCGCGGCCAGGCCGAGACCGCCGGGGAGTTCGAGAAGCTCGGCCAAGAGGGCGACTTCGGGCCGCTCTACTACCTCGACTCGCTCGGCTGGGGCTTCGGCATCGCGGCCACGATCGCCGCTGTGGTGGGTGCCGTGCTCGAGTTCCGCCGCGACCGGATCCGAGCGTTGATTCTCGTGATCTTCCCCGTCGCGGCGTTTGTCTACCTCGCCTTCCAGTCGCGCTACTTCGGGCGCTGGCTGCTCCCGGCGTACCCGGCGCTGGCGCTGCTCGGCGGCTACGCGATCGCGCGCGCGGCGGCCCTCGTCCCGGAGCGCAGGCTGATTCTCCGCGGCCTCGCCTTCGCCGCGCTGCTGGCCGTCGTGCTGATCCAGCCGGTGGCGGCCGACGTGCGCACCGCCAAGCTGCTCGGCCGCGAGGACACGCGCAACGTCGCGCGCAAGTACCTGGCCGAGATCTACCCGCGCTCCACGCGCGCGGTGATCGAGCCCGCTGTGCCCGGGCGCTGGTACCGGCTCGCCACGCGGGGCGGGAACATCCATCCGTCCAGGAAGCAGTTCGTACGCGGCTTCATCAAGGAGAACCGTGAGAGCCGGATGGACTACGGGCGCACGATCACGCCTGAGACGATCGACGAGTACCGACGGCTCGGCTTCTGCGTGGTGGTCACGATGAGCGTGATCCGCGGGCGCTCGGAGAAGGACGGGCTCGAACCGGCGCTCGCTTACTATCGCCGCCTCGAGCGCGAGTCCAAGCTGCTCGGCGTGTTCAGTCCCTACGACAAGGGCGCCGAGCCGCCCGAGTTCCACTTCGACCACTCCTACAACTACTACCCGACCGAGTTCGCCCGACCCGGTCCGGAGGTACGCATCTACCGCCTGAGGGACTGCAAGCAGAAGAAGGGCCCTTTGGGGAGCTACCGGTGAGGCTGCACTGGTGGCTGGCGGGCATCGTGCTCGCGGGACTCGGGCTGCGGCTGTGGTCGATCACCTACGGCATGCCGTGGGCCTTCAACGCCGACGAGGAGCTGCACTTCGTCTCGATCACGGTGCGCTTCTTCGAGGAGAGCACGTTCAACCCGGGCTACTTCGAGAACCCGCCGCTCCTCGCCTACCTGTTCTACGGCCTCTTCCGGCTGCGCTTCTTCGGCACCGACGACTTCGCACGCGCCTTCGACAACGATCCCGAGGCGGCGTACATGACCGCGCGGGTGTTCGTCGCCCTGATCGGCACCGGGCTGATCCTTCTCATCTACTGGGCCGGCAAGCGCTACGGCGACCGGCGCGTGGGCCTCGTGGCCGCCGCGCTCATGGCCTTCTGCTTCCTGCCGGTGTTCTACTCCCACTTCGCGCTGAACGACGTGGTGACGATGGTGCCGGTGACGGTCGCACTCGTCGGGTCGCTGATGGCCTACGAGAAGGGCCGCTGGCACGACTGGCTGCTTGCAGGCGGCGGCGCGGGCGTCGCCTGCGCGACGAAGTACACGGCCGGGCTGATGGCCGCCGTCGTGATCATCGCGGCGATCGCGCGGGTGGTCGAGAAGCGCGACTCGCGCGGGGACCTCATGAAGGCCGCGGTTTTCTCAGGCGGCGCGTTCGTGGTCGTCTTCCTCTTCCTCAATCCCTTCTCGGTGTTGTCCTTCAACTCGTTCCGCGAGCAGCTCGGCGGGCAGTCCGGCCAGGCGTCGAACGCGAAGCTCGGGCAGACGGAGGTGCCCGGCTGGCTCTACTACCTCTGGACCCTCACCTGGGGGCTCGGCGTATTGCCGTTCATCTCCGCCCTCGGCGGCGGCTGGGCGGCGCTGCGGGAGAACCGCGTGCGGGGGCTGCTGCTCGTTGCCCTCCCCGTCCTGCTCTTCCTCTTCCTCGGCAGCCAGGGACGCTTCTTCGCGCGGTGGTTCCTGCCGGCCTATCCGGCCATCTGCATCCTGGCCGGCATCGGCGCGGTGCAGGCGGCGGACTGGATCCGCGCGAAGCGCCCCGCCCTGGGCGGTTCGGTGGCGCTCGCCGGCGTGATCATCCTGCTCGTCGCCCAGGGCGCGATCGCCTCGATCCGCAGCGACTCGACCCTCGGCAACACCGACACCCGCCTGCTCGCCCGCGACTGGCTCGCACGTAACCTCGATCCGGGCACGCGGATCGTGGTCGAGCCGTTTGTTCCCGACCGCTTCCTCACAACCGGCGGGCGCCGCGCGCCCGAGCGCTTCGACCGCTACCCGGTGAAGCGCCCGTTCCAGGCGTACGAAAAGAAGCTCAGCCCGGATCTGATCGACACCTACCGCGCCGGGGGCTACTGCTGGGTCGTGACGGGATCGCATCAGAAGGAGCGCGGGCTGGCCGCGGACCTCGCCGGTGCCGAGGCCTACTACGCGCGCCTCGATCGCGAGAGCGACCGCACCGTGGTGTTCTCGCCCTACCGCGCCGACGCGGACCCGGTCGGCTTCAACTACGACCTGTCGTTCAACTACCTGCCGCGCGAGTACCTGCGCCCGGGGCCGCTGATCGAGGCCAAGCACCTGCGCGACTGCGGTCCGTGAGCCGGCTCGAGCGCACCGTGCTGCTGGCGCCCAAGAGCGTGCGGCGGCTGGCGGCGCGGCAGGCCAAGGAGCCCGAGGAGAGGTGGATGCTGCTCCAGGACCGCTCGGTGTGCGTGAGCTTCGTGCGCGAGGTGCTCGATGCCGGCGGCAGCGACGAAGACCGCGAGGCGTGGATGCTGCTGCAGCCGGAGGCGGTGCGAAAGAGCTACGTGCGCGAGGTGCTGAGGCGCTGAGGCTCGCGGCTTCGCCGCTCGTTTGAAGTGCGAGCAACTAGGGGCTGGGTTCGGGGTGTTGCGGCTGCGCGCGAGGCGCAGCGGCTACGCGCCACGCCAGCGAGCGCGTTTGCAGTTAAGCCGGCTATAGGTGCTCAACTGCAAACGGTGTACGAGAAGCAGGGCCAAACGCTTCACTGATCGAGATTCTCACAGTTGGCATACACCCGCCACTTCGGGTTGCGCGCCACCAGCTCGAAGCCCTCGAGCGGGTAGTTCGACCACCACTTGCGAGCCGATGCCGACGCGGGGCCGCTCGTGGCCCGCGCCGCGGAGGGCTCGAAGTTGAAAGTCTCTCCGATCAGCAGGAGACCCGAGGTGGGCGGGCGGTCCTGGTTGATCGATGCCTCGAGGTCCTTCTTGCCGAGGCCGGTCTCGTAGCGGACCACCGGGATCGCGGAATGGGTCGGCACCGTGATCGGCCCGCACTCGGCGAGCAATGGCACCACGCGCGGGTCCTCGAGAATCGCCTTCAGGTCGCGGTGCTGCTGGCGGACGAAGAACGTCTGGCCGTTCAGCTTCTGGAAGTCCTTCAGGTAGGAGGGTGCGCGGAAGAGGCCGAGCAGCAGCGCGAAGCCGGCGAGGACCATCGCTATGCGCCGCGCGAGTGCCGACTCCGCGAGCGTCCAGCCGGCGAGGGCCACAGCCACGCAGAGGTTGAAGATCAGCGAGGGGATCACCAGGTAGCGCGGGATCACCGACAGGCCCGCGGCCGCCACGAGCAGGAACACGAAGCCGCCGATGGCCACCAGCGCGAGCGGCATCACCGCGCGTCGGCGCAGCAGGAAGAAGGCCAGCAGGCCGCCGAGGCCGCCGGCGATCACGTTCACGATCTTCTCGTTGCCCCCGACGTAGTCCGGGATCGAGCCGATGGCCGAGCCCACGCCGCGGTTGCGGCCGAACTGGCCGGCCACCTCACGCGTGGAGGTGAGCGAGTAGAGCGGCTCGCCGGTCACGATCCAGTCGGAGATGAACCAGATCACCGGAGCGATCAGGGCGATGCCGGTCCACTTGAGGAACGTGCGCCAGTCGAAGCGGAGCCCCTCCCCCTCCCACGCCAGCCAGATCACGTAGACCCCGGAGAAGATCCACGCCTCCGGGCGCAGGAGCCCGGCGAGGATCAGCAGCGCCATCACGACGCCGCCGCGGCGCGGCTTCTGCAGCTCGAGCACCGCCGCCCAGAAGATGAGCGCCAGGAACGGGATGTCGACCACGGCGCGCGCCGAGAAGAACACGAGGTCGGTGCGGGTGAGCAGCACCGCCAGCGCGATCAGGGCGACGATCGAGCCGAGCAGGATCTGGGTGAAGCGGAACAGGGCCGCGATCAGGGCGACGAAGGACCCGAGTGTGATCAACACGAGGATGCGGTCCGCGGCACCGCCGAAGGGCGAGAGCAGCGCGGCCAGCAGCGTCGAAAGCGGGTGCGGCGTGGGAGTCCGGAAGACGTCGTAGTCGGGCAGATTTCCGCGCGCGAGCTCGTCCCCCCAGATCAGCGTGTAATACGAGTCGTAGTTGGGGTATGTCGGCCTGAGGCCGAAAAAGAGCAGCGCCAGCGCGAAGCCGGCGCCGAGCAGCAGGAAACCGTTGCGGCGAGAGAGAGTCATAGGGAGAGCCGCGGGGCGAAAGGCAGCGCGGCGCGTCACAATACCGGCCTCTTCAGCATGAAACTCATCATCCAGATTCCCTGCTTCAACGAGGAAGACCAGCTTCCCGCGACCCTTGGCGATCTCCCCCGCGAGCTCGCGGGCGTCGACGAGCTCGAGTGGCTGATCATCGACGACGGCTCGACCGATCGCACGATCGAGGTGGCGAAGGAGCAGGGCGTCGACCACATCGTCCGCCTGACCAACAACAAGGGCCTCGCCGCGGGGTTCCAGGCCGGCCTCGACGCGTGCCTGAAGCTCGGCGCCGACATCATCGTGAACACCGACGCCGACAACCAGTACTCGGCGAGTGACATCCCCAAGCTGATCCAACCCGTGCTCGACGGCAACGCCGACATGGTCGTGGGCGACCGCGAGGTGCACAAGATCGAGCACTTCTCGCCGCTGAAGGTGCGCCTCCAGAAGCTCGGCAGCGCCGTGGTGCGACGCGCCTCGGAGACCGAGGTGCCGGACACGACCTCCGGCTTCCGCGCCTACAACCGGGAGGCCGCGATCCAGCTCGGCGTGGTCTCCAAGTTCACCTACACCCTCGAGTCGATCATCCAGGCGGGCAAGATGCTCGTGGCGGTCGACCACGTGCCGGTGGGCACCAACGAGAAGACGCGCGAGTCGCGCCTGTTCCCCTCGATGTGGGCCTACGTGCGCCGCAACGGCCTCGCGATCTTCCGGATCTACTCGATGTACGAGCCGCTGCGGGTGTTCATGTCGCTCGCCGCGATCGTGGCCGCCGTGGCTCTCGTGATCTGGGGCCGCTTCGCCTACCTCACCTTTCTAGCCGACGACCCCGGCCACGTGCAGTCGGTCGTGCTCGGCTCCGCCCTGCTCGTGATCGCCGTGCAGCTCGCGGCCCTCGGTGTGATCGGCGACATCCTCGGCGGCTCGCGCATTTTCCAGCAGCGCACGCTCGAGCGCGTGCGCCGGATCGAGCTGCACATGGGCATCGAGCCCTCCCACTACGAGCCGGGCAACCCTGGCGGCAAGCACCCCACCACCACGGGCGCCGCCGCCGGGCCCGCCACCGGCAAGACCGAGGAGAGAGAGGCACTGAAGCTGTGACCCGCACCGACGTGAAGGACCAGGCGGGCTCCACCGCGCCCGTCGTCGAAACGGGGAACACCTTCGACAAGTACGGCTCGACCAACCCGGTCGTCAAGCGCCTGATGGCCGGCTTCGAGTCCCAGCTCGACGAGCTGTGGGAGAAGGCCGCGCCGAAGACCGTGCTCGACGTGGGCTGCGGCGAGGGCGTGCTCACCCGCGAGTGGGCCGAGCGCCTCGGCGACGCCCGGATCGTGGGCATCGACCTCGATGACCCGAAGCTGCAGGCCGAGTGGGCCAAGCGCCAGCGCGAGAACCTCGAGTACCGGGTCGAAGAGGCCACCCAGCTATCCTTCGCCGACGACGAGTTCGACCTCGCCAGCGCGATCGAGGTGCTCGAGCACGTGCCCGATCCCGGGGCCACGGTCGCCGAGATGGCCCGCGTGGCCGAGCGCCACCTGCTCGTGTCGGTTCCCCGCGAGCCCGTGTGGCGGATGGTGAACATGGCCCGCGGCGCGTACTGGAAGACGCTCGGCAACACTCCCGGGCACGTGAACCACTGGTCCAAGCGCTCGTTCAAGGCGCTGCTCGGTGAGCACGGCACCGTCGAAGAGGTCCGCGCGCCGTTCCCGTGGACCATGCTGCTTGTCAGGCTCTAGCTCCGGCTCCGGCGGGGGCTCCTACGGCCGCGGCGCGGCGATCCTGTCGGTCGGGATAGGCGTCACCGGTCTTGTCACCTACGCCTTCTTCTCACTCGCCAGCCACACGCTGAGCGAGGAGGCCTACGGCGGCATCACGCTGCTGTGGTCGGCCGTGTTCATCGTCGTCTCGGTGCTCTACCGCCCGGTCGAGCAGCTGCTTTCGCGCACGATCGCCGACCGCGACGCGCGCGGGCAGGAGGGCTCGAGCCACCTGCGCGTGGCCGCCACCATCCAGCTCGCGCTCGGCGCGCTGTTCGCCGTCGTGGCGCTCGCCCTGCGCGGACCGATCCAGGACGACCTCTTCGGCGGCTCGGAGACCCTGTACTGGGTGCTGATCGTGGCCGTGCTCGCCTACGCGGCCAGCTACTTCGCGCGCGGCTTCCTCGCCGGCCACCACCGGTTCGGGCTCTACGGCGGCCTCGTGCTCGCGGAGTCCCTCTCGCGCGTGCTGTTTCCGCTGGCGGTCGCGGTCGGCGTCGCCGAGGGCCAGTCGGTGGTGGCGATCGGGATCGTGGCCGCGCCGTTCTTCTCTCTCGCCGTGGTGCCGCTGGCGATCACCCGCCAGCTGCGTGAGGACCCGCCCGAGGCGGACGCCGAACAGGACGCGCTCGAGAAGGACCAGGCCGGTGCGGAGTTCACGCTCGCCCACGGAAGCGGCTTCGCGGCCGCCGTACTGCTGATCATGCTCGCCGAGCAGACCTTTCTGAACGCCGGCCCGCTGATCGTGAAGGCCACCGAGGGCGGCGCGGAGGGCGCGGCGCTGGCCGGCTTCGTGTTCAACGTGCTGCTGATCGCGCGCGCGCCGCTGCAGCTCTTCCAGGCCGTGCAGACATCGATCCTCCCCCACCTCACGCGGCTCACCGCCCAGGGCGAGGACGATCCGTTCCGGCGCAGCGTGAACGCCACGCTGATCGCAACCGCCGGGTTCGCCGCGCTGGTGGCCCTCACGATGCTCGTGGCCGGCCCTTTCCTGATGGACCTGCTCTTCGGCGGCAAGGCGGACTACGGCCGCGGGGGGCTCGTGATCGTCTCCGTCGGCATGGGCCTCTATCTCGCCGCGGCCACGCTCAACCAGGCCGCACTCGCGCGAGGTGCGGTGCGCCAGGCTGCCGGGTGCTGGGTATCGGCGGCGACCCTGTTCGTCATATTCCTCGTGATCCCCGGATGGGAGGATCGCGTCCTGCAGGTCGAGATCGGCTTCGTGGGGGCGGCGCTGCTGCTCAGCGGACTCCTCTACCTCCTCTACCGAAGGCGAGACTGATGGCCAAGCACCCGGCAGTTGGCGATGAAGCGCCCGACTTCGAGCTCGAGGGCACGAACGGCACCTTCAAGCTCTCCGAGCACCGCGGCGAGAAGGTGCTGCTGCTCTTCTACCCCGGCGACGAGACCACGGTCTGCACCAAGCAATTCTGCTCCTACCGCGACAACTCCGAGGCCTTCGGCGCGCTCGGCGTGACGGCGGTCGGCATCTCGGGCAAGGACGTGAGCTCCAAACAGGACTTCGCGGAGCACCACGACCTGAACGTTCCGCTGCTGGCCGACCCCGACCTGGCCGTCGCGACGCTCTACGACGCTGCATCCAATCGTCTCAACATGACCAAGCGCGCGGCGATCGTCATCGACGAACAGGGGCGGGTGGCCCACCGCCACGACCACGCACTCGGGCTCGATTTCCAGACGGTCGCCGACCTGAAGAAGACCCTGGACGAACTGCCCGCTTGATCTCTCCGGCCCGCCAGTAAGACTCGGGCTTGTGTCGCCGCGCCTGACCGTCGCCGAGGAGCACGCCGGAGACGCCGCCCATGCCGTCACGGGCTTCGTGGCCGGGCGCATGGCCATGGTCGTCGGCGGGGACGTGGAGGTGAGCTTCCGCGCCAGCCCGCGCACCGGGCGCCAGCTCACGATCGAGGACTCCGGCGAGGTCGTCGAGCTGCTCGACCACGGAGAGCTGATCGGCGAGGCGCGCGCCGCACACCTGGCAATGCCCGTACCGAACCCGGTGACCGCCCAGCAGGCGCAGGCGGCCGCGCAGGCATTCCTCGCAAGCGCCATGCCCACACCCGACTGCTTCGTGTGCGGCCAGCGCCGCGAGCCCGGCCGCGGGCTGCGGATCTACCCGGCGCCGGTACCGGGCAGGCTGCTGCACGCTGCACCGTGGATCCCGCATGCGGCGTTCGCCGACGATCGTCACGTCGTGCGCACCGATTACCTCTGGGCCGCCTTCGACTGCCCCTCGGGCTACGCCGCCTTCCTCGGCGACCCCCCGCGCGGGCGGATCGCCGACATCGCGGTCCGCAACCTGGCGCCCGTGGAGGCCGAGGTGCCCCATGTGGTCACCGCGTGGCCGCTCGAGTCCGGAGGGGGCCGGCGCACCTCCGGAGCCGCGGTGTTCCTCGAGGACGGCGAGTTGCGCGCGTTCGCGCGGGTCGTCTGGCTGGAGGACGGCGCTTAGTAGGGGTAGGCTCGAAGGCATGGCGAGCCCGGAAACACACATACGCACGTGCCCCTTCTGCGAGGCGACGTGCGGGCTCGAGATAGAGATGGACGGCCGCGAGGTGGTGTCTGTGCGCGGTGACGATCAGGACGTCTTCAGCGCCGGGTTCATCTGCCCGAAGGCGACCGGCATCAAGTCGCTGTACGAGGACCCGGACCGCCTGCACGCGCCGCTGATCCGCCGCGACGGCGAGCTGGTGGAGGCCGGCTGGGACGAGGCCTTCGCAGTGATCGACGAGCGGATCACGCCGATCCTCGCCGAGTCCGGGCGCGACGCCGTGGCGGCCTACGTCGGCAACCCGAACGCACACAACCTCGCCGGCCTCGTCTACCTGCCGGCGGTGCTGAAGGCGCTCGGCTCGAAGAACATCTCCTCGGCTTCGACGGTCGACCAGCGGCCCAAGGAGGTGGCGTCCGCGCGCATGTTCGGCGGCGGGCTCACCGTCGCCGTGCCGGACCTCGACCGCACCGATCACCTGCTGATGCTCGGTGCCAACCCGCTCGTGTCGAACGGCAGCCTGATGACCGCGCCCAACGCGCGTGGGCGCATCCGCGGCATCCGCGAGCGCGGTGGCAAGGTCGTGGTGATCGACCCGCGCCGCAGCCGCACCGCCGAGAACGCCGACGAGCACCACTTCATCCGGCCGGGCACCGACGCGCTGCTGCTGTTCGCGCTCGTGCACGTGATCTTCCAGGAGGGCCTCGAAACGCCCGTGGACAACGTGAACGGAGTTGAGGAGGTGCGCGAGGCCTCGGCCGGCTTCGCGCCCGAAGACGTGGCCGGCGCATGCGGCATCGACGCCGGGGAGATCCGCCGGATGGCCCGCGAGCTCGCGGGCGCGACGAGCGCCGCGGTGTACGGGCGGATCGGCACCACCACGCAGGAGTTCGGCACCGCCGCAAGCTGGCTCGTGGACGTGCTGAACGCGATCACCGGCAACCTCGACCGCCCCGGCGGTGCGATGTTCACGCGCGCCGCGGCGGGTCAGCGCCAGGGCGGCAAGGCGCCCGTGCTCGGCCGCTGGGCCAGCCGGGTCCGAGGCCTGCAGGAGAATTTTGGCGAGCTGCCGGTCTCGACGCTGGCCGAAGAGATCGACACGCCCGGCGAGGGCCGGGTACGTGCCCTGCTCACAGTGGCCGGGAACCCCGTGCTCTCGACCCCGAACTCCGATCGCCTCGAGCGGGCGATCGAGTCGCTCGACTTCTACGTCGCGGTCGACATCTACGTGAACGAGACGACGCGGCACGCTGACGTGATCCTGCCGGCTCCAGGACCGCTCGAGCGCGGCCACTACGACCTCGCGCTCTACCAGCTGGGCGTGCGCAACGTGGCGAACTACTCGCCTCCGGTGCTCGAACCCGACATGCCCGAGGAGTGGCGCACTCTGCTGCGCCTGGCCGGGGTCTTCGCCGGCCAGGGCCCCGACGCCGACACCGACGGCTGGGACGACCTCGTGGCCGCGACCATCGCCCAGCGCAGTGGTATCGACGCTTCCGAGGCCAACGGCCACAAGGGACCCGAGCGCGTGCTCGACCTGCTGCTGCGCAGCGGTCCCTACGAGCTCACCCTCGACGATCTGCTCGAGAACCCGCACGGGATCGACCTCGGTGCGCTCGAGCCACGGATGCCTGATGTCCTCCGAACCGATTCCGGCAAGGCGGAGCTCGCCCCGGAGGAGATGCTCGCCGACGTGCCGCGTCTGAAGGAGGCGATGGGGGGCAGGCGAAACGGCGGGCTCACCCTCATCGGCCGCCGCCAGCTGCGCTCGAACAACTCCTGGATGCACAACCTCCCTGCGCTCGTGAAGGGTGCGAACCGCTGCACCCTCCACGTCCACCCCGACGACGCCGAGCGCCTCGGCCTGGTCGACGGGGGGACCGCCTGCGTCACGTCGCGGGTGAACGCGGTGGAGGTGCCGGTGGAGGTCACCGACTCGATCATGGCGGGCGTGGTGAGCATCCCCCACGGCTGGGGCCACG
>JACCYP010000259.1 GCA_013696425.1 Thermoleophilaceae bacterium | reverse complement strand
GGTAGAGCGCGCCCGCATCGCGCACCTCCACCGGGATCGCGTCCCAGTAGGCGGGCCACTGCGCCAGGGCGAGGGCGGCCAGCAGCGGCCCGAGCGTCATGAACAGCACCCCGCGCCAGGTCTTGTTCGCGCCGAACCAGCCGCGGCCGCCGTCGAGCGGGCGCTTCAGCGACGCCAGCAGGTCCCACTTGAGCACCGGCGCGTGGAGCAGCGGCGCCCCTAGGACGGGAGCGAACAGCAAGAGGTCGCGCACTAGTCCTCGAAAAATGCATACCCGTACTCGCCCCGCTTGTAGGCGAGCTTCGAGATGGCGATCATCCGCTCGTCGTCGTTGTGCTCGACCTGGTCGAGCTGCCCGTTCACGCGCTGGGCGGCGCGGGTGCAGAACGTCTCGGCGATGTAGTGCTCCTGACCTGACGGCTCGACGCCGTGCTCGGCATAGATCGAGCTCACGCGCGAGAGCACGGCGATCTGGGCGTAGATGTCAGACACTGCGTCGGCCAGGCGCTTCTGCTGGAACTGCCGCACCATTATCTCCTTGCCGTGCTTGCGCAGGAGGCCCTCCGACACGTCGCGCAGCCGCTTCACCTGGTCGGTCAGCGGGTCGCTCAACGACTTCAGCTCGGGGTGGGCCATCGTGATCGAGTCCGGCCTCACGGCGCGTTGCGCGCGGCCGCCCACGTAGTCGGCGAGCACGCCGATCGTGCCGATCGGGTCGTTCCAGGAGATGTCCGAGAACCCCTCGAGCTCCTCCCCGAGCGGCTTCATGCCCGTGAGCGCGATGAAGGCGCGCATCACGTCGTTGGCACCCTCGAAGATCGGGAAGATCCGGATGTCGCGCAGCGTCTTTTCGTAGGGCTCGTCCTTCATGTAGCCGGCGCCGCCCTTCAGCTGCAGCGCGCGGTTGGCCGCGTACCAGAGGAACTCGGTACCGGAGACCTTGCAGATGGCCGACTCGAGCGAGTAGTCGGGCACACCCATGTCCACGAGCGCCGGCGTGAGATAGGCCATCGACTCGAGCCCGAACAGGTAGGACACCATCCAGCCGACCTTGTCCTGCACGAGCTCGAAGTCGGCGAGCGGGATGCCGAACTGCTTGCGCTCGCGCACGTGGTCGATGGTCAGGTCGAGCAGTCGCTTGGCGCCGCCCACCGATCCGGTGCCGAGCGAGAGCCGGCCCGTGTTCAAGATGTGCATGGCGATCTTGAAGCCGTCGCCGGGCTCGCCGAGTACGTTCTCCGGCGGTACGCGGATGCCCTTGAACTCGAGGCGGCGCAGGTCGTTGCCGAGCAGCCCCATCGTGTCGAAGCGGTGGCCCACCTCGAGGCCCTTCATCCCCTTCTCGAGGATGAACGCGGTGTGGCGTTCGCCGGTCTTCGCGAAGGTCACCAGCACGTCGGCCTTCGAGCCGTTGCCGATGTAGTGCTTCACCCCGTCGAGCCGCCAGGAGCCGTCCGCCTGCTTCTCGGCCACGGTCTCCATCCCGTGCACGTCCGAGCCGGCATTCGGCTCGGTGAGCGCGAACGCGGCCAGCTTGCGGCCGCTCGCGAGGTCCGGGAGGAAGCGGCCCTTCTGGTCGTCGGTGCCGAAGAGGTGGATGCCCTTCATGCCGATCGACTGGTGCACGCCCATGATCACCGAGAGCGTGGCGTCGATCTGGGCGAAGACCTCCGACACGCGGCAGTAGCCCATCTGCGAGAGGCCCTGGCCGCCGTACTCCTCCGGGATGTAGAGGCCGAGGATGCCTCGCTCGCCGAGGGTCTTGATGTTGCCGTCGCCGATCCAGCGTTTCTCCTCGACCTCATAGGGGTCGTAGTCCTCCGCCCACTCGCGCAGCGAGCCCGTGAGCGCCCGGATCTTGTCCTGCTCGCCGGGATCCGGCAGCGGATACGGGAACACGATCTCCTCGTGGATCTCGCCGAGGAACAGCGACTTGGCGAAACTCGAAACGCCCTCTACGGGCGGGTGGTCCTGCTCGGTGGTGGCGGCTTCCAAGCCTCTATGGCCGACGGATGGAGGCCGTGGCCATCAAAACGCGGGGCTGGATGCCCCGCGGAGGACTAAACACCGGACACGGGCCGCGGGCCCGGTCCGACGTACTTGGCGGTCGGGCGGATCAGCCTGGCCTCGCGCTTCTGCTCGAGTATGTGGGCCGACCAGCCCGCGACGCGAGCGCAGGTGAAGAGGGGGGTGAACATGTCCGGCGGCACCTCGGCGTAGTCGAGCACGACCGCCGACCAGAACTCGACGTTCGTGGCGAGCACGCGGTCGGGCTTGCGCGCCTGGAGCTCGGCGAGCGCCGCCTTCTCGAGCGCCTCGGCGGCCTCGACACGCGGGGCGGAGAGATCCTTCGCCGTGCGCCGCAACACGCGGGCGCGCGGGTCCTCGGCGCGGTAGACACGGTGGCCGAAGCCCATCAGCCGGTCGCCACGGTCGAGCGCCTGCTTGACCCACTGCTCGGCGTCGCCCATCTCCTCGACTCCGTCGAGCATCTGGAGCACGCGGCTCGGCGCGCCGCCGTGGAGCGGCCCGCTCAGCGCGCCTACCGCGCCGGAGAGGCAGGCGGCCACGTCGGCGCCGGTGGAGGCGATCACGCGGGCCGTGAAGGTCGAGGCGTTCATGCCGTGCTCGGCGGCGGAGATCCAGTAGGCGTCGATCGCCTTCGCGTGGTCGGGGTTGGCCTCGCCGCGCCAGCGCGTGAGGAAGCGCTCGGGAATCGAATCGACCTTGTCGACCTCGCCCTGGGGCACCGGCGGCTTGCCCGTGCGGGCCGACTGGGCGACGAATGAGAGGGCCATCACCGAGGCGCGGGCCAGCTGCTGGCGCGCCTCCTCGTCGGTGATGTCGATCAGCTCCTCGAAGCCCCAGGTGGGCGCGAGCATCGCGAGCGCGGCCTGGACGTCGGCGCGCGGGTCGCCGCTTCGGACCGTGAGCGGCCACGGCTCGGCCGGATGCAGGCCGGGCTCGAAGGTGCCGTCCACGAGCAGGCCCCAGACCTTTTCGAAGGGCACCTGACCCACCAGGTCCTCGATGTCGACGCCGCGGTAGCGAAGGGCGCCGCCCTCCTTGTCCGGCTCAGCGATCTCGGTCGCGAATGCGACAACGCCCTCGAGGCCAGACTGGACCTCCGGATGGTCGGCTACCGCAAGCTCAGGCGAATTCACGGTGGAAAGATTACCTCCGCCTCTACGCCTTTAGTTTCTGGCGCTCCCTGTAGGCCTTCGCCTTGGCGCGGTTGCCGCATTCCTCCATCGAGCACCAGGTGCCGGAGCGGTTCTTGGAGTTGTCGTAGAAGGCCCACAGGCAGGTGTGCCAGGGGCAGGCCTTGAGTCGCTCCCACGTGTCGTCGGCGATCGAGGCGGCCACTATCCCCATGAGGCTGCCGAGGGCCTTGTCGACCCCCTCTCCCTGCGTCACGAGCTCGGGGTCGGCGTCCTCGTGGAAGCGGAGCTTGAAGGGCGCGTCACAGCCCACGTCGTTGAGGGTCCTGATGGTCGCGGGCTCGAGCTCCTGGCCGTTGTGGGCGAGCAGCACGGCGCGCAGGGCCTCGCGCACGGCGATCGCGCGGTCGAGGTCCGGCTGCGTGAGCTTCACGTTCGCGGCGAGCAGGTCGCGCTTTCTCAGCCAGGCGCCGAGCGCCTTCGGGTCGGTGAGCTCCTCGGGCCCGTGCTCGATGTCGATCGAGTTCACGAACTCGCGTACGAGTTCCAGCCGGCCGGGTGCGATCTGATGCTCGTGTGCCATTAGCGCTGCTTAAGCCTATCACCAGTAAACGTGTTTGACAGGTTACGGTAACCGGTATACGGTTGTTGATGGTTATGGAACTACTCAACTCCCACATATCGGTCCGTTGGGCCACAGAGCACGACGAGGACGCCGTCCGGCGCCTCGCATTCCTCGACTCCGCCCGCCCCCTCCGGGGTCAGGCGCTGATCGCCTCCCGGGACGGTAAGCCGCTGGCTGCGATCTCCCTTCGCAGCCGCCAGGTGGTGGCCGACCCGTTCACGGAGACCAGCGACCTGGTGGAGCTGCTCGAGATGCGAGCCGGCCAGATGGCAGACTCGGCCGTGCATGAGCTCCCCCGGCACACCGCGCGTCTGGGTCGCCTCGCCGTCCGAGGTCGCTGAGGTCGCTCGCCTGCTGGGCGAGTTCAGGGACTTCTTCGGCAACGACCGGCCGCGCACCGACTCGATCGCGAAGAGCGTCGAGCGGATCCAGGCCCGCGGCGACGGGGTCTTTCTCCTCGGCGAGGTGTCGAAGGACGCCGGCGCGAGCGGCGTGGCCCAGCTGCGCTTCCGCGCATCGGTCTGGACCGGCACCGAGGACGCCTGGCTCGAGGACCTCTTCGTGGCGGAACCCGCCCGCGGCACGGGCCTCGGCCGCCTGCTCGTGGAGTTCGGCATGGACGTGGCCCGCGAACGCGGCTGCGCGCGGATCGAGCTCGACGTCCAGGACGAGAACGAAGGCGCCCTGGCCCTCTACAGGGCAACCGGGTTCGACTACAAGCAGGTGGCGCCCGGCGGCCGCGCCCTGTTCATGCAGCGCTCGCTCTAGCCGCGGCCGCATTGTTGCGCTAGGCAGGCTCTACATGCACAACTCAACAAATCGCCGGTTCAGCCCCCGCTGAGCGCGAACACGAGCGGTGCGATCACGGTCGCGGCCATCACGAGGGCGACCCCGATGGCCACCGCGAGCTTCGACTGCACGACGTGGCCGATGATGGCCACGAGGAACCCGAGGCCGAATACAAAGACGTAGGCCTTGGGGTCGGTTCCGACGCTTCGGTCGGGGAGATCGGGCAGCTGGGCGAGCCAGTTCCAGGCGGGGGGCATTGCGAAAGTATCCTCCGCTTCGTGGGTTCTGAGCTTCAGTCCGTCGAAGAAGTAAAGGAGGCGCTGGCCGGCTCCGGGTATCTGGCGGGCGAATCGGCCGCTCTGGTGGCCTTCCTCGCCTCCCGGCTCGGCAAGCCCGTGCTGGTCGAGGGCCCGGCGGGCGTCGGCAAGACCGAGCTCGCCAAGGCGCTCGCCCGCGCCACCGAGCGCAAGCTGATCCGCCTGCAGTGCTACGAGGGTCTCGACGAGGCCAAGGCCCTGTACGAGTGGAACTACCGCAAGCAGCTGCTGCGGATCCAGACCGAGGCCGCCGACACCGGCTGGGAGACGGTGAAGGACGACATCTTCGGCGAGGAGTTCCTGCT
This sequence comes from Thermoleophilaceae bacterium, assembly GCA_013696425.1. Classification (GTDB taxonomy): domain Bacteria; phylum Actinomycetota; class Thermoleophilia; order Solirubrobacterales; family Thermoleophilaceae; genus JACCYP01. The sequence goes on along the minus strand of JACCYP010000259.1, from coordinate 3,288 downwards.
CTCCCGCCCGCTGCTGCAGGGCATCGCGGAGGAGGAGCCGGTCGTGCTCCTGATCGACGAGATCGACAAGACCGACCAGGAGTTCGAGGCGATGCTGCTCGAGGTGCTCTCCGACTTCCAGATCTCGATCCCCGAGCTCGGCGTGGTGAAGGCCAAGAGCCAGCCGCTCGTGCTTCTCACGAGCAACAACTCACGCGAGCTGACCGAGGCGCTCAAGCGCCGCTGCCTCTACCTCTGGCTCGACTACCCCGACGCCAAGCGCGAGCTCGAGATCGTGCGCCTGCACGCGCCCGAACTCGACGAGACGCTCGCGCGGCGGCTCGTTGAGATCGTGCAGATGGTGCGCCAGCTCGACCTGAAGAAGCCGCCCTCGATCGCCGAGTCGATCGACTGGGCGCGCGCCCTGCTGCTGCTCGGCGCCGAGGACATCGACCAGGAGATGTTCGAGAAGACGCTCACCACGATCGTCAAGCACCGAAGCGATCTCGACACGGTGGCCGAGCGGGTCGGCGTGAAGCTGGGCGATGGAATCGGCGGGCTCAAGACCGGTTAGCGGCTTCGCGCCGCGTCTGCTCGACTTCGCCGGCGAGCTGCGCCGGGAGGGAATGGCGCTCGGCACGTCCGAGCTGCTCGACGCCTTCGCCGCGCTCCAGGAGGTGAGCTGGACCGAGCAGGAGGACTTCAAGGAGGCGCTCGCCGCCACCATCGCCAAGTCCCAGGAGGACCGGCGCGTGTTCGAGCTGATCTTCGATCGCTGGTTCTTCCGCGCGACCGAGCAGCGCGCTCTCGACGAGGAGGTCACCGAGGAGCGCTACGACGGCGGCGAGAACCTCGACTTCGGGGAGCTGCGCGAGCAGATCCGCCAGGCGATCCGCGAGGGCAGCGACGGCGAGATGCGCGACCTCGCCCGGCTCGCGATCGCCGCCTTCGGGCGCCAGGGCGAGGGCTCGGGCGTTATCGGAGTCGACGTCCAGCGCATCCGCCGCGCGCTCGGCCTGAAGGGCGAGACCGCGGGAGCCGAGCTGCCCGACCCGGAGTCGGTGCCACGCGAGCGCCTCAAAGGTTTCGAGCGCCACCTGCGCCGCGAGCTCGAGCGCGGCCTGATCGAGCGCACCCAGGCGCTGCCGCCCGCGCGGCCGCTGCGCGAGCTCGACCGCGCCCTGCCCTCCAACCCGCTCTCGGACCTCGCCGCCGTGCACCGGGTGGTGGCGCAGATGAAGCGCCGGCTCGCCACCCAGAGCCACGAGATGCGCGGGCACCGCAAGAGCGAGGTCCTCGACATGCGCCGCACGCTGCGCCACTCGCTCTCGACCGGCGGCGTGCCTGTGGAGGTGATCACGAAGCCCCGGCGCCCGCGACGGCCCGAGCTGTTCGTGCTCTGCGACGTGTCGACCAGCGTCACGAGCGCGAGCGTCTTCTTCCTCTCCGTGCTCCACGCTCTCCACGACGCGTTCCGCAAGCTGCGCTCGTTCGTGTTCGTGGAGCGGATCTCGGAGGTGACCGAGCTGTTCGAGCGCGAGCGCTCGTTCCAGGCCGTCTCGCGCGCGATCGCCACCGACGCCGGCGTGGCCGACGTCTCCGGCTACACCGACTACGGGCGCGTCTGGCAGGAGTTCCTGACGATGGTGATCGACGACCTCGACCCGCGCTCGACCGTGATCGTGCTCGGCGACGCGCGCACCAACGGCCGCGAGCCCCACGCCGACATCTTCGCGCGCATCTCCGAGCGCGCCGGGCGCACGCTCTGGATCAACCCCGAGCCGCGGCTGTACTGGAACTACGGCGACTCGGTGATCCAGGCGTATGAGTCCTACTGCGAGGGCGTGTTCGAGTGCTGGACGGTGAAGCAGCTCGAGGAGTTCGTGAGGGCGCTGACGGAGGGGCAGCGGACCCCGGCCTGATGCGTGAGCCGCTCGGGCCCGAGGACGCGCAGATCCTCGCCCTAGAGCACGGCCCGATCGCCGGGCACACGATGAAGATCGCGGTGCTCGAGCGGCCGGTATCGGTGGAACAGGTGTGCGCGCGGCTCGAGGAGCGGCTGGGGCCGGTCATGCGACGCCGGCTGGCACCCGGTGACGGCGCGCCGGCTTGGGAGGAGGATCCGGTATTCGAGGTGACGAAGCAGGTACGCGCGGCCGAAGGCGGTGGGCTCGAGGTCCTGGCAGGAATGCTGATGGGCGAGCGCCTGCCACGGGACCGGCCGCTCTGGTGCATCGATGTGGCGGTGCTCGCGGATGGCCGCGGTGCTCTCTTCTGGCGGGTCCATCACGCCCTTGCAGATGGCACCGCGGTGATGCGTCTCGGCGACGAGATGCTTTGGGATCAGGCTCCGGACGCCCTGGTATCGGGTCGCACGAGGCCGGCGGGAAAGCCGGACAATGCGAAGGTGCGCAGCGTTGTCCGCGAATTGCGGCCATCGCACGAGATCCGCGCGCTCGCCGCACCGGTCGGCAAGGAGCGCGCGGTCGCGTTCGCGAGCAGCTCGATCGCGCGCCTCAAGGCGGCCGAGCACGCCGCCGGGGCGGGACCCACCGTGAACGACGTGGTGCTCGCCGTGACGGCGGGGGCCATCCGCCGCTGGCTCGAGTGCCGCCACGAGCGCGTGCACGACGTGCGCGTGAAGGTGCCCGTGTCGATGCACACCCCCGGCGAGCTCCCCCACGCCGTCGCCAACCGCGACTCGTGCCTGTTCGTGGACCTGCCCGTCGGCGAGCGCGACCCGCTCGAGCGCATCCGGCTTGTCAGCGCGGAGACGAGCGCGCGCAAGGCCGCCCACGACGCCGACGCGCTGTACGTGCTGATGCACGGCGACTCCCCGATCTCGCGGATCGCTCAGAAGCTGGCCTCCGACCCACATGAGTTCGCGGTCGAGATCTCGAACGTGCCCGGGCCGCGCACGCCGCGCTCCTTCCTCGGCCGCCCGGTGCAGGCGTTCTTCACCCTGGCCGAGATCGGCCGCCGGCACGCACTGCGGGTGGCGGCGGTCTCGCTGGCGGAGGACATGCATATCGGGCTGTGCGTGGACGCCCAGGCGATCCCCGACGTGGGCGCACTCGGCGAAGGGCTCGCGGCGGAGCTCGGCGAGCTCCCGGCTGCAGCACTCGGCGGGTAGAGCTTCGCGGGCTTTGCGGCCGAGGCCGAGCGGGTGAGCGGCGCGGACCCGCCGGATGGGGCGCGGGGAGCCTGGGAGGCTGCGGTGGGGCGCGGGCTGACCGGATAGCATCGGTGGCGTAAACAGGGGGGCTCGCGGGACAGCGGGCTGAGATAGCGCACACGGCCTCGGCCACC
>JACCYP010000257.1 GCA_013696425.1 Thermoleophilaceae bacterium | reverse complement strand
CGCGCGGAACCGCCGCCCGGGCTGATCAGACCCTGGGGATCGGCGGTCTAGGTGACGCCGAGGGAGCGCAGGGCCTCGGCGCGGGTGTCGTACACGTCGAGGCGGGCCGCCTTTCCATCACGCGCGGTCCACACCTGCACGAGGTCGTAGGCCGCGTCCTCTCCCCCGGTCTTCTCCTTGCCGCAGAGCCGGACACGCACCATGACCTTGTCCCCGGCATCGATGAACTCCTTCGGCTCGGCGCGGAAGTCGTCGAGCATTGCGAGAAACATGCCGAACACCTCGCGGACGCCGTCGTGCCCATGGAAGACCCGCCCCTCCTCGAAGCGGTGGGACATGTGCCACTCGATCTCCGGGTGCACGCATTCGAGCGCGGTGTCGATGTCGCCTGCGTTGATGGCCGCGTAGGCCCTGCGTGCGATCTCGACGTTGCTCCGGGACATTGAGACCTTCGTTCCCGGGGCCGCCTGACCTCAGGCAGCCGGACGGATCTTCGGCGCCTCTGACGCAATCCGCTGCATCACCCCGTAGAAGCGCGGCACCTCGGGGTAGACGAGCGCCTTTCCGCTGGTTATGAGAGCGCCTGAGAGCGCTCGCTGAGGATCGGCCCATCCCATGATGTTGATCAGGCCGAGGTGGCCGAAGGCCTGCTGTGTGTCCCGGCCGTAGAGCGAGAGCAGCTGTGAGCCGAGCATGAGGCCGTAGGAGAACCGCGTCGGGAAGCCGAGTGAGAAATCGATCTCGAGGTGCGACTGCTCCGTGAGCGCGCGCGCGAGGGTCTCGGGCGCCATTACGCGCACGCCGTCGAGCTCGCCGCCCCGGCGGAAGATCTCGAAGAAACGGCAGAGCTCGTTCGCGTTGGTCACGACGTTTGCGGCCGGCACGACGCCGGTGAGGAACCGCTCGTCGTTGGAGAGCTCGACCACGTCGTCGATCGACCGCGTCAGGACGCGCTTGATGAGAAGCGACAGCGGCGGGAGCACCGGCGGGCCGGTGGCATAGGAGAGCCCGACCCGGTCCACATCCTCGGGCTCCACGCCGTAGTTCATCCAGCGAAACCCGAGCGGATCGAGGAACTCCTCCCCGAGCACCGTGCGGATGTCCTTGCCCGTGGCCCGCTGGATCACCTCGGCCAGGATGAAGCCACCCGAGACCGCGTGATAGGCGAGGAGCTTGCCGGGCAACAGCGGCTTCACGTCGGCGATCGCCTTCGCCATGAACTCGCGATCGTGGAGGGTTCTCGAGCGCGAGCGCCTCCGAAGGCATGCTCGCCACTCCCGCGCGGTGCGCGAGCACCTGGGCGATCGTGATGTCGCCCTTCCCGTGTGCCCCGTACTCGGGGAAATGGTCGGCCACGCGGTCCTCGATCGAGAGCACGCCGCGTTCCCCGAGCTTGTGGATGACCATCGCCGTGATGGCCTTCGAAGCCGAGTAGATGCAGAACGGCGTGTCGGTGCTCACCAGCACCTTCGGCGCGTCCTCTCCGTCGCGTGGGCCGTTGCCCCGTGCGTGGCCGATCGCGCGGTCGATGAGCACCTCGCCGTCGCGGCGCAGGCACAGCTGGAGCGCCGGGTGGACGCCGCTGCGATACAGGCTCACCGCGGAGTCCCAGATCTTCTCGACCTGCGCACGGCTCAGGCCGCCGGCCTCGGGCGGAGCCTCCGCTCCGATCGTGGTGACCGCATGAAGATCGCTCGGCACCCGGATGCGCCGCAGCGGATCCGGGACCAGCGGTAGGCGGAGAACCCGCGGCAAGGTCTAGCTCGAGCTCTCGCGGTCCTTGAGCACCCGGCGCAGGATCTTGCCGGAGGCGGCCTTGGGGATCTCCTCGATCGTCTCCACCAGTCGGATGCGCTTCTGGGGCGAGACCTGACCGGCCACCCACTCCTTCAGCACCTCCTCCTCGAACCCCTCGCCCGCGACGATGAATGCCTTCGGCAGCTCACCGGCCTCGTCGTCGGGCACACCGATCACGGCCACATCCTGCACGCTCGGGTGGGTGATGATGAGCGCCTCGAGCTCGGCGGGCGCGACCTGGAACCCCTTGAACTTGATCAGCTCCTTGAGCCGGTCGACGATCGCGAAGTAGCCGTCCTCGTCCACCACGCCGACGTCGCCGGTGTGCAGCCAGCCCTCGGCGTCTACGGTGTGGGTGGTGGCCTCCTCGTTGTTCAGGTAGCCCCTCATCACCTGCGGTCCGCGGATCCACAGCTCGCCGCGCACCCCCTCCCCCACGTCCTCGCCCGACTCGGGATCCACCAGGCGGCACTCGGTGTTCGCGAGCGGCGGGCCGATCGAACCGGGCTTCGTCCTGGCCGGCGGCGCGAGGTGGGTGACCGGGCTCGTCTCGGTGAGCCCGTAGCCCTGCGTGACCTGGCATCCGATCCGGGTCTTGACCGCGTCCGAGAGCTCGGACCCGAGCGGCGCCGCTCCGGACATGACCGTCTCCAGCGAGGAGAGATCGGCGTCGTCGATCGCCGGGTGCTTGGCGAGTGCGAGTGCGATCGGCGGCACGACGTACGCGCGCGTCACGCCGTGCTTCTCGATCAGCCCGAGGAACTGCTCGAGGTCGAAGCGCGGCATCGTGACGATCGTGGCGCCGTTGCGAAGGCCCTGGTTCATGATCACCTGCATGCCGTAGATGTGGAAGAAAGGCAGCACGCCCACGAGCACGTCTTCCTCACCGATCGGCAGCGCCGACTGCGACTGCTCGATGTTCGCCACGAGATTGTGGTGGGAGAGCATCACGCCCTTCGGAAGCCCAGTAGTACCGCTCGAGTAGGGCAGGACCGCCAGGTCGTTCTCCGGGTCGATCGACACCTCCGGTGCCGCATCCGGATCGCCCAGCAGAGCGCTGAACGGCTCCGCACCCTCGCCCTCGCCGAGCACGAACACCGCCTCGATGCCGGCCTCCCCGGCGGCCTCGGTCGCGGCCTCGAGGAACGGCGGGACGGTGAGCAGGAACCTGGCTCCGGAGTCCTCGAGCTGGTGCGCCAGCTCGCCGGCGGTGTAGAGCGGGTTGGCCGTGGTGCACTTGCCCCCTGCGCTCGCGGCACCGTGGAAGGCGATCGCGTATTCGGGCACGTTCGGCATGTAGACGGCCAACACGTCGCCCGGCTGGAAACCGCGCGCGGCGAGGCCCGCGGCGAGGGCCTTGATGCTCTGCGCCAGCTCGCCGTAGGTGATCGTCCGGCCGCTCGGGCCGTCGATCAGGGCGGGCTTGTCGGCGTGCTGGCCGGCGTGCTCGAGGACGTGTGAGGTGATGTCGGTGACCGGGATCTCGACGTCGGCCGCCGGGCTTGTGTAGACGCTCATGGCCGTAACCTACGCGTTAGCTGAGCCCCTGCACGCCATCGCCCGGTGCAGAGAAGTCCACGCTCGGGGAAGATGACAGGCGATGGACGAACACTTCCAGGACGTCGGCCGCGGCATCACGCTCTGCTACGACCAGTTCGGCGACCCCGCAGACACCTCGCTGCTGCTCGTGATGGGCCTCGGTACGCAGATGATCGGCTGGCGCGAGGACTTCTGCCGTGACCTCGCGGGCGAGGGCTTCCATGTCACGCGCTTCGACAACCGCGACATCGGCCGCTCCACCCATGTGGAGGATCTGGCGCCGCCGAGCCGCCGCGAGCTTCTCAGCCGCCGCTTCGGGCCCGATCAGTACGACCTCACCGACATGGCGGCCGACGCGGCCGGCCTGCTGCGCGAGCTCGGGCTCGGGCCCGCGCACGTGGTCGGTGTGTCGATGGGAGGGATGATCGCCCAGACCCTCGCCGCCAGACACCCGCATTCGGTTCGCTCGCTCACCTCGATCATGTCCACCACCGGGGCGCGCTGGAAGGGCCAGCCCGCGCTCGGTGTATACCGCTACCTGCTTGCCCCGCCCGCGAAGGACAAGGCGGCGGCGCTTGTGCATGCAACAGCCGTGTTCGAGGCCGTCGGGACGCCCGATCTGCGCGACCCCGATGCCATGCGCGAGCTCGTGGAGCTCTCCTGGGACCGGGATTCGAGCCGGGCCGGGGTGGGCCGCCAGCTCGCCGCCATCATCACGTCGGGCGACCGTACCGAGGAGCTCCGGACGATCGACACCCCGTCCCTCGTGATGCACGGCACGCGCGACCGGCTCGTGAACATCTCCGGGGGCCGCGCCACCGCTGAGGCCATCCCGGGGGCGCGCCTCGTGGAGATCGACGGCATGGGCCACGACCTCCCACGGGCCCACTGGCCGCGCATCATCGGCGCGATCGCCGAGCACGCCCGCGCCGCCGATGGCGCGCGCGCCGCAATCGCCTAGATCCCCGGCTCAGGAGTCATGAAGGCGATGGCGTGCGAGAGGCCGGCTGCGCTGGACAGCGTCGCGATCCGCCGGTCGGGCTGCACCGCGTCGCGCACGGTGCCGAGCCGGTCGCCCAGCTGAGCGCCCAGCGAATCGAGATCGGCGACGAACGTCAGGCCCCAGAAGCCCGCCGGACCCTCGTGATCCTCGCGGTGCACCACCTCGAGGACCACCGCGCCGAGCCGCACGAAGCCCTGGCGCAGGTCCCCGCGGCGCGCCTCGCGCGAGAGCTCGATGCCCTCGGCGGCGAGAGCTTCCACGGTGGCATCCCAGCCTCCGGTCACCAGCACGATGTGGTCGATCGCCTCAACACCGTTCGGATGCACGCCCGCCGGCTGCGGAGCGGGATCCGGCCACGGGCCCAGCGTCCAGCCGGTGATCCCCCTGCCCTCTCCCCCCAGGCGGATCGCGACGCCGTCGATCCACACGGTGGCGTGCTCGACCTCGAACCCGAGCGCCGCCCACGCCGCGGGTGCGTCGGCCACCTGGATCCCGCTCACGCGTGGGCGCACGGGCTCGCGCCTAGCTGGACGCGACGCGGTCGCGCCCGGACTTCTTGGCCTCGTACATGGCGATGTCCGCCCGGCCGGTGATCTCGTTCGCGTCGTGCCCGTCGCCCTCCGCCACGGCCACGCCGATCGAGACCGTGACCCCGGTGTCGCGGATCGCGTCGAGCAGGCTGCCCGCCAGCTGGGCGGCCTGTTCGCCGTTGGCGCTCGGGAGCAGCACCGCGAACTCGTCGCCGCCGAGGCGCGCCGTCACGTCGGTCTCCCTCAGGCGCCCGGTGAGGACGTCGGCGAGTCCCGTCAGGACGAGGTCACCGGCGCTGTGGCCACCGGTGTCGTTCACCTGCTTGAAGCCGTCCACATCCATCACCAGCGTGGCGCAGGACCCGCCGTAGCGCGCGTTCAAGCCCAACTGCCGGTCCACCTCCCGCTCGAAGCGATGACGGGCGAGCAGCCCGGTGAGGGCGTCGTGGTCGGCGCGATGGCGCAGGTCGTCCTCGCGCCGCTGCTGCTCGGTCACGTCCTGACAGACCCCGACCATCCGCCGGCTGCCGCCTGGCACAGCCGAACCGCGGCAGTCGAGCGTGCGCTCCTCCCCGTCCCCGCGAATGATCCGGTGCTGGAGCTCGAAGGAGCTCATCGTCTCCTGGGCGGCCCCCACCGCCGCCTTGAGGCGCTCTCGGTCGTCCGGATGGACCGCGGAGAGATAGGTCTCGAAAGTGGCCGGCGCGTTGTCGCGGTCGAGGCCGAAGATGCGGAACAGCTCGTCGGACCACGCGACCACGTCGGTAGCCGCATCCCACTCCCAGCTGCCGAGGCGGGCGAGCGACTGGGCTATGTCGAGCTGTTCGCTGCGGGCCTGGAGGGCGGCGCGCATCTCCGTCAGCTCGGTCACGTCCCGCGCCACACCGAAGAGCCGCACGAGCCCGCCTTGGCGGGCTCGAGACCCATGCGGCCGACACCGGCCTGACTGGCCCAGACGTAGCGACCATCCAGATCCTTGGCATACGCGGTGTCAACTGCGGCTTCCGCGATCTCGCGCAGGAAGGTCTGCTCCTCGAACAAGAATCGGCCTCCCCCGATCGTGAACTGTGCTGAGTCCGGTACCGACGGCGGCGAGTTCGGGCTCACCGAAGACTCAACCAGATTCAGGCGGCTCGTGCACTGGACGCACCAACATGCTCGGCCATACAACGCGCGGGCAAGGCCGAAGTACGCCGGTAATCGAAAATGCGCCTACAGAGACCAGACCCGCCGCGCGGTTAGGGCGGCGAGGATCAGGCCGGTGAGCGACGCGGCGGCGAAGAGAAGCGACAGGATGCCTAGGTCCGGCGTGGACCCGCTCGAGCTCGACGAATCCGCCTGAGCGCTCTGCGCACGCTTCGCACGCTCGGTCCTTGGCGCCGAGCGCTCCTGCTCGACCACGGGGCCGAGCCCCGGCACCTCGCGCCCGCCATCCGCCGGCGCGGCAACCGCGTCAACCGCTCCCGAAGGCTGCTCGGGTGCCTCGGGCGCGGCCGGTGTCTCAACCTCGGGCGCAGCCGCCGGCGCGTCGGCCACCGGAGCGCGCGGTGTCTGCTGGACCGGCGTCACCGGTGCGGAGGACGGCCGCTGTGTCGGCTCCTCGACTCCGCCCGTGGCGGGCGCCCCCATGCCTCCGTTGCCGGCGGCGAGTGCACACGAGGGAACGACGAGGAGCGCGGACAGCGCGGCGGCAAGGCGCATGTGTCCTGGTTGGACGCGGGCGGCCGGTTACCTGCGGTTGCAACGTTCCTTTCGTCCATACCGCGTGACCGTGGCCGCGCTCCTACGCCGTGCGCCACCCCGCCGGCCTCTAGGGCGACCGGGTCAGCGCTGAAGCGCCGCGGCGCGCACCGCGCTCACGGCGATGTCGATGCACTCGTCGCGTAGCTCCGAGAGAGCCCGTTCGCGCCCGCCGCGCACGGCGTCGAGCGCGCGTTCGGCGCCCGGCTCGTAGCGGTCCGTGCGCCCGAGCAGGCTCCCGGTGCACGCACCCGTGCCCACGTCCCGAAGGAGTTCCAGTTGCAGCTGCTCGAGCTCGCGGGCCTCGAGTTCGGTGAGATCGCTCTCGATCGCCTCGAGCATGGCCTCGCGCACCGCGTCGTCGGGTTCGCGCATGGTCCGCGAGGCCTCCGCGGCCACGGCGGCCTCGACCGCCAGCACCGCTACACAGATCATCCGGGTGCGGAAGACGGCGGGATGGGAGGCGGTGGTGCGGATCGTGTCGTCCCCGATCCGCTGGCGGGTCTCCGCGGAGCGCCAAGCGGCGCGGCCGGCCTGGCCGACCTGGTCGGAGATGCGTGCGAGCCAGACGGCGGGGTCGGTCCGGTTGCGGCGAAAGCTCGGTGGACCGGCGAGGCCCTGCTCGAGCTCTGCAATGACGGAAGTGATCTCCTCAGGCATGTGGCGGCCAACCAATCGCCTCGGCCGCCGATACACAACGGCGATTCCGGCTCCGCACAGGTTCGGCGCCCGAAGCCTGCGCCAATGGGTGGATTCGGCATCTGGCAGACTCCGCGCCGGATGGCCAAGCAGCGTCAGCAGAAGATGCAGTACCAGCTCGGATCGCTCCAGGCGATGCAGCAGCTCGAGGGCCGGACCGAGGAGCAGCTGCTCTCGGAGTCCAAGCACCGCGCGGCCGCGCGTGCCGTGCTCGGGGCGAAGGCCGCCGAGCGCTACGACGCCGAAACGGCGCGCAAGTACTTCAACGAGGCCCTCGCCGGCGTGCATCCGCAGGAACGCCCCGCCCTTCGCCAGATGATGAAGGCGTCACTGGCACTCGCCGAGCGCCGCCCCGACGAGCTGAAGGCGGCCGTCGAGAAGCTCGGGCAGGCTCCGCCTTCGGGCCGCCAGCTCTTCATGCTTCGCCTGATGGGCCTCGTGGCGCCGCCCAAGAGCGCCGGCGGACTGGCCCGCGCACGGGGTATCGCGCTGCTCGTGCTGATCGTCTTCCTGCTGATCCTCGTCGGCTACGGCCTTGCGGAGCTCATCATGCTGCCCTTCGGCGGCATCGGCTTCCTCGGCGGGCTGGCGTTCGGCCTGGTGATCGTGATGGCCGCCCTGGGCGTGCTCACGCTGTTCGGGCGCAGACGCCAGGCGGCCGCCCAGGCCGCCCGCGGAAGCTAAGAGCGCCCTGCCGAGGACGCAGCGGCTAGAACATCGCGGCGCTCAGGCGCCGGCGGTGCTCGCGCGCGAGCTCGTGGCCGGGCCCGAGCTCGGTGAAGATCGCCACCATCGCGCGGCGCACGAGGTCGCGCTGCTCGTCGTCATCCGCAGCGGCGAACGCATCCTGGAGCTGATCGAGCGCGGTACCGAACTCGCCCGCGTCCCAGGCCGTCCACGCGGCGCCAAGATCATCCCCGCGCTCGGCGAGCTCAGCGCGTGCGGCGAGGCCCACGGCCTCGAAGTCGTTCGGTAGGTCCGCGAGCAGCTCGCGCGCCTCGGCGTTGTCTCCGCGGGCGAGCAATTCCCGAGCCTGCTCCTTCACGCCGTCGGAGACCGGTGGCAGCAGCCCGGCGAAGAACTCCTCCACCTTGGCGGGCGGCAGGGCGCCGGTGAACTCCGAGGCGACCTCCCCGTCCTTGAAGGCCTTCACCGCCGGGATCCCCTGGATGCCGAAGGACTGGCTGAGCCCCTGGTTTGAGTCGACGTCCACCTTGGCGAGGTCGATCTCGCCGTCGTGGCGCCCCGCGGCAGCCTCGAGAGCCGGGGTGAGCTGGCGGCAGGGCCCGCACCACTCGGCCCAGAAGTCGACCACCACGGGAAGCTCGCGCGAGCGCTCGATCACGTCGGTCTGCCACGTGGCCTCGGTCACGTCGCGGATCACTCCTCCACCACCTCGGTCTTCTCGATCACGACCTTCTTGGTCGGCTTCTCCGTGGCCGGATCGCCGAGCTTGCCGATCTTCTCCGCCGTCGCGAGGCCCTTGGAGACCTCGCCCAGGACGGCGTACTCCGCGGGCAGCTGCGAGGCATCGCCGGTCACGACGTAGAACTGGCTGCCGGCGGTACCCGGCTCCTCCTGCGCGCTCTTTGCCATCGCCACGACGCCCTTCGTGTACTTCGTGTCCGGCGGCGGCGTGTCGCAGGTCGAGTAGCCCGGACCGCCGGTACCGCTGTTGGTGGGATCCCCGCCCTGGATCACGAAGTCCGGAACGATGCGGTGGAACTCCGTGTCGTCGAAGAAACCCTTCTTCGCCAGGTCCACGAACGACCGGGCTGTGCGTGGCCCCTTCTCCGGATCGAGGGCGATCGTGAAGGCACCCTCGCTGGTGGTCACATCGACCGAGTAGTCCTTGCCCTCCGCGAGCGCCGCGCCTTTGGTCTCCTTGTTCTGGCAGGCATCTTCTGCACCGGCTGCCGTCGTCTCGGTGGGCTCCTGCCCCGCCGAGGTGGCCTCCCCGCCGTCCGGGATGTCGGAGGTCTCGTCCTCGCCGCAGGCGGTGAGGACGAGGCAGGTGGCGAGCAGCAGGGCTGCGAGCAGGACGCGCACTGCTACCGCTTCGCGGGGACCAGCATCGTAGACATGGCGGCTAGGTTAGCCATGTGCCCTTGGCCCCCATCCTGCGTGAGTACGAGCAGGTGATCCTCGACCTGGATGGCTGCGTGTGGGTGGGCGAGGAGCCGACGCCGCGGGCGAAGGAGGCAATCGAGGCCCTGCGCGCCGCGGGCAAGGGCGTGGCCTTCGTGACCAACAACTCCCGCCACGCGGGCGAGGACTTCGTGGCGCGGCTGTGGAAGCTGGGCATCCAGGCATCGCTCGCCGACGTCGTGACGGTTGGCGGAGCGCTCCAGCACCTGCTGGCCGAGACCCGCACCGGATCGATGGCCTACGTGATCGGCGAGCCCACGATCTACCGCCACGTGGAGGACGCCGGGCTGAAGGTGATGAATGGCACCGACCTCGCCTCGCGCGCCGATCTCGTGCTCGTCTCGGGCACCGACCGGGTGGACTACGACGACCTGAAGACGGCCACCCTGGCCCTCAGCCGCGGCGCCGACTTCCTCGCCACCAGCCGCGACCCGACCTATCCCACGAGCGAAGGCCTCGTTCCCGGCCCTGGGGCGCTGCTCGCGGCGATCGAGACCGCGTCGGGGCGCACCGCGGAGATCGTTGGCAAGCCGCAGCCCCAGCTCTTCCTCTCCGCCATCGACCGGCTCGGGGACGCCCCGACCCTCGTGGTGGGCGACCGCGTGGACGCCGACCTCGGCGCAGCCACCGCCGCCGGCCTCGATGCCGCGCTCGTGCTCACCGGCGGGGTCTCGCGTGAGGAGGCGGAGAAGGCCGTGGACCCCGCGCCGGTGGCGATCGCGGAGACGCTGGCCGACCTGGTGCTGGCCTAGCCAGGCGTGGCTCGCGGCTTCGCCGCTCCAATAACAGCGAGCACTAAAGGAGTGGGCTGAGCGGGTGCGGTTGCGGGCACGGGCTTGTGGCTACGCGCCACCCAGGGATCGAGTGCGCGATTCGACGTGTCATGGGACGTACAAATGCGATCTCGATCGCCCGCTGGCGCGTAGCCGCTACGCCTCGGGCGCCAGGGCACGCGTCCATCCCTCCCCCTTAGTGCTGCGTTGTTCGAGCAAGGGCTAGCTACCGTGGGCCGCGATGGCCCGCAAGACCCACCACAAGCATTCGAGCTCGAAGGGCTACCGCAGGCTGCTCGACAACCTCGAGGCTCTCGAGGCCGTGCACAGCGTCGCCACCGGCCGCGTGAAGCCGCGGATGGGCTCCGGGCGGCCGGTGGCGGTGATCTCGAAGGTCCGCAAGACGCAGTCCGGCCTCTCGATCACGATCAACACCGAGGGCGCGATCGTCGACGCCTACGTGGTGACCGATCAGCCGGACGCCGTGGCCGCCGCAATGTCCGAGCGCGGCTGGACCGCCTCGTAGTCCACGCCCAGCAAGGCCGCACTCTCGGGCGTGACCATCAGGCCGGCGGCCCGCACCCGTGCGAGCGCCGCCTCGGGCTCGGCGCCCCGCTCGAGGTGGAGATGCGCGGCGGCGACGGCCGCCACGAAATCCGTGTGGCGGTTCCCGTGCAGCGCGACGGCGCCGCGGAGGCGTGTCTCGCGCCGGATCAGGCCGAGGAGCTCCTCGAGGGCGTCGCCCCCGTCCACGCACGTCGTGACCGGCACGTGGTGCCAGGCGAACCCCTCCCCCTCGTACTCCTCGAGGCCGTGCCGCGTGGTCATCGTGCTGATGATCAGGCGCACCCCGCGATCCTTCAGGTAGGCGAGGTCGGCCGCCCTGCGCACCGGCCTGTGACTGCGCCCTCCGCCCCCCGGGCGCTCCATCGCACACAGCTTGCGCGGGCGCGCCCACCAGATCCTCTTCGGGCCTTCCATCTTCGGCCTTCCCTTCGTCGCTTTTAGACTCAAGGCCCCGATGCAGCGGAACTCGCCCCCATGTGCCGGATACTCGGCGCCGTAGCGCGCGAGCGAACGTCGTTGCGCCACGAGCTGCTCGAGGCGCCGAACCCGTTCGTGCGCCAGTCCGAGAGCCACGATTCGGGCTGGGGCACCGCGGTCTACGCGCGCACCGACGGCGCCGACCCCGAGCTCGTGCGCTTTGCCAAGGCGGCGTTCGAGGATCCCCGCTTTGAGGGCGCCGTCGATGCCCGCGGCCGGATCTTCAACTGCCATGTGCGCCGCGCGACGCTGGGCGGGCTCGGGCTCGAGAACACGCATCCGTTCACACTCGGCCCCTACTCCTTCAGCCATAACGGCACGATCATCAAGTTCCCACGGTTCCTCGAGCGCGGAGTCATGTCCCCGGGCGGCGACACCGACTCCGAGGCGATGTTCAACTTCCTGATGCGCGACTTCGACGACGGCCACCCGGTGCGCTCGCTGCGGGCGGCGGTGCGCGGCGCGATCGAGCGCACGCCGTTCTCCGGACTCAACTTCCTGTTCTCCGACGGGACGAAGCTCTACGCCTACCGCCTGGGGATCTTCGGCCTCCACTGGCGTTCGGACGGCGACCGGCTGCTCGTGGCGTCGGAGAAGAGCGATCCCGACGACACGAGCTGGCACACGGTCGCCCAGGATGTGCTGCTCGTGTGCGACCCGGAGTCGCCCGAGGAGCCCCACGCGCTGCGGCTCGCCGGCGACGAATGGGTCGAGCGAGCCGAGATCGACGCGTTCGAAGAGGCGAAGGAGCTGCGCGGCGAGGCGCGTGGCGCCTATGCCGCCGCCCGCGCGAAGCGCCTGGCCGCGGCGGCGAGCGAGTAGTGGCCGAAACCCGGCGGTTCGCGATGCTCGTCAACCCGGCGAGCGCAGGCGGCAAGGCGCTGCGCGCCGTGGGCGAGGCGGTGGAGGTGATGGCCGCGGCGAGCGCGGATTTCCGCGTGGTCGAGACCACCAGCGTCGAGCATGCCTGCGAAGAGGCGCGCACCGCGTCGGCAGCGGGAGAGGTGGTGACAGCGGTGGGCGGCGACGGCATCGTCGGGCTGCTGGCAGGTGTGCTGAAGGGCAGCGAGCATCCGCTGGCGATCATCCCGGCCGGCCGCGGCAACGACTTCGCGCGCGTGCTGAAAATCCCGTTCGAGCCGCGCGAGGCCGCGCGGGTCGCGCTGGATGCGCCCGAGCGCCCGGTGGACGTGGCCGCCGTGGACGGCAAGCCGTTTGTCTGCATCGCCTCGCTCGGCTTCGACTCGGACGCGAACCGGATCGCCAACGACACCAAGCTGCTCAAGGGCAACCTCGTCTATCTCTACGCCGCCCTGCGCGCGCTGGCCCGGTGGAAGCCCGCCCGCTTCACGGTGCGCGTGGACGGCGAGGAGCACTCCTGGACCGGCTTCTCGGTCGCGGTCGCCAATTCGAAGGCGTACGGCGGCGGCATGTACGTGGCCCCGCACGCGAAGCTCGACGACGGCCGCCTCGAGGTGCTGATGGTCGAGGGCACGTCGAAGCTCGACTTCCTGCGCGATCTCCCCAAGGTGTTCAAGGGCGCACACGTCGACAATCCGAAGGTCCACTGGTACGCCGGCACGCGCGTGGAGATCGAGGCCGACCGCCCGTTCGCCGTGTATGCCGACGGCGATCCGATCGCCGACCTGCCGGTGACGGTCACAGTCGAGTCGCGCGCGCTGCGCGTGATCGCGCCGGAGCCCTCCTGATGACCGGTCCCTCCGTGCTGGCTGCCCGCGCCGTGCGGACGGCGAGCCGCGTGTCCGGGCGCGGTGGCGGCACCACGCTGCCGGGGCGCGTCCTGCTGCGCCTGCAGCCCGATGCGATCGAGCGCCTGGGCCGGACGCTCGCGGACGGCTCGGTGGTGCTCTCGGCCACCAACGGAAAGACTACCACCGCCGCGATGCTCTCCTCGATCCTCGGCCGCTCGGGCCAGAACGTGGTGAACAACCGCGCAGGGTCCAACATGCACTGGGGAGTGGCCACAGCCCTGCTCGACGCCGGCCGCAGGCCGGAGGAGCTCGGCCTGTTCGAGGTCGACGAGGCGTGGCTGGGGCAGGTGGCCGGATGGCTGCACCCGCGCCTGCTCGTGCTCGGCAACCTCTTCCGCGACCAGCTCGACCGCTACGGCGAGCTTGAGGCGCTGGCCGACGCGTGGGCTGAGCTCGTGCCCGAGCTCCCGGAGGGCTCTGGGCTCGTGCTGAATGCGGACGACCCGCTCGTGGCCGACCTCGGGCGGAAGCGCCCAGACGTCGTCTACTTCGGCGTCGCCGACGACTCCCAGGCGTTGCCCGGCCTCCAGCACGCCGCCGACTCGAAGCACTGCCGCCGATGCGGGCATCCCTACGAGTACGAGGCGGTCTACCTCGGCCACCTCGGCCGCTACCGCTGCCCGAACTGCGGCAACGAGCGGCCCACGCCGTCGATCGCGGCCACGCGCGTTCACCTCGACGGCATGCGCGGCTCGGAGATCACGCTCTCGGCGCCCGCCGGGACGGTTGAGGTGAAGCTCCCCCTTCCCGGCCTCTACAACGTCTACAACGCGCTCACCGCGGCCGCGGCGGGCCTCGCGCTCGGCGCGTCGCTCGAGCACGTTCGCCTCGGGCTCCAGGAGTTCGCGGGCGCGTTCGGGCGGGTTGAGACGATCGAGATCGGCTGCCGCCCAGTGTCGATCCTGCTGGTGAAGAACCCAGCCGGGGCGAACGAGGTGCTGCGCACGCTGATGCTCGAGGACGGGCGGATCGACCTCTGGTTGGCGCTGAACGACGGCATCGCCGACGGCCGCGACGTGTCGTGGGTGTGGGACGCGGACTTCGAGCTGCTTGCCGGCCGGGTGGCGCGCGTCACATGCTCCGGCACGCGTGCCGAGGAGATGGCGGTGCGCCTGAAGTACGCGGGAATCGACACCGTCCCGGCCATCGACCGCGACCTGCTCGACTCGCTCGACGCCGCCGTGGCCGGCGGGTCCGGCCCGCTGTACGCGCTGCCCACCTACACCGCGCTCCTCGAGCTGCGCGAGGGTCTCGCGCGGCGCGGCCTCGCCGAACGGTGGTCGGGATGAACGAGGCCGTGGTGTGGCACGACGTGGAATGTGCCGCCTACGCGGCCGACCTGGCGCTGTGGGAGGAGCTCGCCGGCCCCGGGCCCCTCCTCGACATCGGCGCGGGCACGGGGCGGGTGGCACTCCACCTCGCGCGGCGCGGCGCGGCGGTGACGGCCATCGATTCCGACCCCGCGCTCGTCGATGCCCTCGCCCACCGGGCGCGGGCCGAGGGCCTGCGGATCCACTCGCACTGCGTCGACGCACGAAGTTTCGACCTCGGCCGCCAGTTCGCCGTGGTGATCCTGCCGATGCAGGTGGTGCAGCTGCTCGGTGGGTCCGACGGGCGCAACTTGATGCTCGCCTCCGTGCGACGCCATCTTGCGCCCGGCGGCCTGGTGGCGCTGGCGTTGGCGGACCCCTTCGACGAGGCCGAGGACCCGTCCGAGCACCCCCCGCCTCTGCCCGACGTGCGCGAGGAGGACGGCTGGGTGTTCCAGTCGCGCCCGGTGATCGTGCGACCGGTCGAGCACGGCGCGGCGATCGAGCGCCTGCGCGAGGTCGTCTCGCCTGACGGGACGCTCAGCGAGTCGGCCAACGTGATCGTGCTCGACCGCGTGGAGCCGGGCACCCTCGAGCGCGAGGCGCTGGCGCACCGGTTTCGCGTGGCCCCGCGGCGCGTTATCCCGCCCACCCAGGTCTACGTGGGGTCCGACGTGGTCGTGCTGGAGGCGGTCTGATGACCGCCGCGTTGCGCGTCTGCGCGCTCTACCCGGACCTGATGAACATCTACGCCGACCGCGGCAACATCGCGGTGCTGCGCGCGCGCTGCGCGTGGCGCGGTATCGGCTTCGAGCTCGGCGCGTCGGGCACCGGCGAGTCGCTCGATCCAGAGGCCTGGGACCTCTTCTACATCGGCGGCGGCCAGGACCGCGACCAGGCGATGGTGGCCCACGACATGGTCGACACCAAGCGCGACGCCCTCCACGCCGCGGCCGACCGGGGCGCGGTGGTGCTGGCGGTGTGCGGTGGCTACCAGCTGCTCGGCGCGAGCTATGCCCTCGGCGACGAGGAGCTGCCCGGTGTCGGGCTCGTCGACCTGCACACGGTGCGATCGGATGGCCCGCGGCTGATCGGCAACTGCGCGATCGAGGCCGACCTCGGCAGCGGCCCGCGGACCATCGCCGGCTTTGAGAACCACGGCGGGCGCACACACCTCGGCCCGAGCGAGAAGCCGCTCGGGCGCGTGCTCGGGGGGCATGGCAACAACGGCACCGACGGCTTCGAGGGCGTGCACCGCGGCAACGTGATCGGCACCTACCTGCACGGCCCGCTGCTCCCGAAGAACGTCTGGGTGGCCGACCGCCTTATCGAGCTCGGCACCGGGCTGGAGCTCACCCCCCTAGACGACACGCTCGAGGACGGCGCGCACGAGTCGGCCAAGCGCGCCGCGGGAGTGGGTTAGGTTCCGCTCGTGCATTCGTTCGTAACGGGAGGATCGGGCTTCATCGGCGGGCGACTGATCCGCCGGCTCGTGGCCGACGGGCATTCCGCTGTCGCCCTGGCGCGCTCTGAGAGCTCGGCGAGGGCGGTGGAGGAGGCCGGTGCTTCGCCCGCTCGTGGCGACATCACCGATACGGATTCGATGCGCTCTGCCGCCGAGGGCTGTGATGTCGCGTTCCACTGTGCTGCCGCCCTCGGCGGATGGGGCGACCCCGACCACTTCGAGGAGGTGAATGTGCGCGGCACCCAGAAGGCGCTGGCGGCCTGCCGCGACGCGGGCGTGCGCCGCTTCGTGCATGTGGGCACCGAGGCCGCGCTCATGGTTGGCCAGCCGCTGGTGAACGCCGACGAGTCGCTCCCGCTGCGGCCCGATTCCCCCGTCCTCTACTGCTCCACGAAGGCGAAGGCCGAGCAGGCTGTGCGCGATGCCAACGCCGAGGGCTTCGAGACGGTGGTGGTCCGTCCGCGCCTCGTATGGGGCCCCGGCGACACCACGATCCTCCCCTCGATCAAGGCCGAGGTCGAGAAGGGTCGCTTCGCCTGGATCGGCGGCGGCGCTCACAGGACCTCGACCTCACATGTCGACAACGTCGTGGAGGGCCTCGTGCTGGCCGCTGAGCGCGGCGCCCCCGGCGGCGTCTACTTCGTGCTCGACGACGGTCCGGTCGAGTTCGGCGACTTCGTCACCCGCCTCCTGGCGACCGCCGGCGTGGATGCCCCGACCCGCACGATGCCCGCGCCGCTCGCGCGTTTCGCGGCCGCTGCCGGCGAGGGGCTCTTCAAGCTCCTGCGCCGCGAGAACCCGCCACCGGTCACCCGGATCGCGGTCTGGCTCTCATCGCTCGAGTGCACCCTCGACGACTCCCGGGCGCGGAAGGAGCTCGGCTACAAGCCGGTCAAGACCGTCGACGAGGGCCTCGCCGAGCTAGCGGCCGGTTGAGCCGAACCCCCCGGCCCCGCGCGCGGACTCCTCGAGGCTCGCAACCTCCTCGAGCGGCGGCGTCTCGACGCGTACGACCACCAGCTGGGCGATGCGGTCACCCAGCTCGACCGTGAAGGCTTCAGCGCGATCGGTGTTCAGCAGCAACACGCGCAGCTCGCCGCGGTAGCCGGAGTCGATCAGGCCCGGCGCGTTCACCACGGAGATGCCGTGCTTCGCGGCGAGGCCCGAGCGCGGAACAACGAGCCCGGCGCACCCGGCTGGTACCTCCACGGCCACACCGGTTCCGACCGCTGCGCGCGCCCCGGGTGCGAGCTCCACGCTCTCCACTGCATGCAGGTCATAGCCCGCGTCGCCGTCGTGGGCTCTGACGGGTTCGAGCGCATCGGCAGAGAGCCGCGTGAACCTCACTCGGAGGGCGAGGCGCCGTCGCCGTTCACGGCAAACCGCTCGAAGCGCATGACCGAACCGGCGGGCACACGCGCCTTCACGCGCACGCCCTCCGCGGTGTCCTCGCGGTCGAGCTCTCCGGCCACGTCGTGGAGCTCCGAGAGCCGGCCGCCCTCTTCGTAGGGCACGAGCAGCTCCATCGGGCGCAGCGTGCGCAGGAAGGCGGTCTCGATGGCCGCCCGGAGGTCCTCGAGGCCCTCGCCGGTCTCAGCCGAGAGCTGGACCGCACGGCGGTGGCGGAAGGAGAGCTCGCGGCGGCGATCCTCCGATACGGCATCGATCTTGTTGAGTGCGAGAAGCCTCGGCACCTCCGCGGCGCCGATCTCGGCAAGCACGCCGTCCACCGCCGCCAGGCGGTCGACCAGTTCGTCCTCGGGCATCGAGGCGTCCACCATGTGCACGATCAGGTCCGCCTCGAGGGCCTCCTCGAGGGTCGCGGCGAACGAATCGACCAGCTCGTGCGGGAGCTTGCGGATGAAGCCGACCGTGTCGGTGAGCAGGTAGGTGCGCCCGCCGACGAGGAACTGGCGCGTGGTGGGGTCGAGCGTGTGGAAGAGGCGGTCGGCCACGCCCGCCTCGGAGCCGGTGAGGGCGTTCAGGAGCGTCGACTTGCCCGCGTTGGTGTATCCGGCCAGCGCCACCGTCGGCAGGTGCGCGCGCTCGCGCTCGGCGCGCATGGTCGCGCGCGTGCCCTTGGTCCGGGCCAGGCGCCGCTTGAGTGCGGTGATGCGGTCGCGCGCGAGCCGGCGGTCGGTCTCGATCTGGGTCTCGCCGGGTCCGCGTGTGCCGATACCGGCGCTGGCGCCTGCGCCGAGGCGCTCGAGGTGCGTCCACAGCCCCCGCATGCGGGCGAGGTTGTACTGCAGCTGTGCGAGCTCGACCTGCAGCTTGCCCTCGGCGGTGGCAGCATGGTCGGCGAAGATGTCCAGGATGATCGCCGTTCGGTCGATCACGGGGACGCCGACGGCCTCCTCGAGGTTGCGCTCCTGCCGCGGCAGCAGTTCGTCGTCGCAGGCGATCAGGTTCGCGCCGCGCTCCTTCACCTCGCGCTTGAGATCGGCGAGCTTGCCCTTGCCGAAGTAACGGTCGGGATCGGGGTCCGGGCGACGCTGCTGCATCTCGCCGACGGAGGCCACGCCGGCGGTGCGCAACAGCTCGGTGAGCTCCGAGAGATCGACCTCGCCGGGCCCGGCCGCGATGCACAGCGCGCGCTGCTTTGCGCGCCGCGTCTGGGTCGGCTTTCCGGCGTCCGCCATCACTTCGAGTCTAGGACCTCACGGGTAGGACAAATCCGGACCACCGCGATCATGTTGCCCTCTGGAGCGCAGGCGCTCCACGGCTTCGGCCAGGCGCTCGTCCGCCACCGTGAGCGAGATGCGGAAGAAGCCCTCGCCGTTGGGACCGAACGCCGAGCCAGGTGAGACGACCACGGCGGACTCCTCGAGCACGTGCTCGCAGTAGGAGGCCGAGTCATAGCCCTCGGGAACGGGCGCCCACACGTAGATCGTGCCCCGCGGGGGCTCGACGTCGACGCCGATCTCGCCCAGCGCGTCGCACACGAGGTCGCGGCGGCGCTTGTAGACGATAGACATCTCGCGCACCGCGGAATCCGCGCGGTCGAGAGCGGCTACCGCGGCGAGCTGCACGGCGTCGAAGTTGCCGGAGTCGATGTTGGTCTTCAGGCGCCAGTAGTGCTCGAGCGCCTCCGCATTTCCGACGATCGCGGCCGTGCGCCAGCCGGTCATGTTGTAGCCCTTGGAGAGCGAGAAGACCTCGACCCCGACGTCCTTGGAGCCGGGTGTCTCGAGGAAGCTCGGCGCCACGTAGCCGTCGTAGGTGGTCTCCGTGTAGGAGGCGTCGTGGACCATGAGGATGTCGTTCGCGCCCGCGAACTCCACGGCCCGCTCGAAGAGCCCGTCCGGCGCCACCGCCCCGGTCGGGTTGTTCGGGTAGTTGAGGAACATCAGCCGCGCGCGTTCGCGGTCGGCCTCTGGGATGGCGTCGAGATCGGGAGCGAACCCGCCCTCGGGCAGGAGCGGCATCAACACCGGCTCGGCCCCCACGAGCAGTGGGCCGCCCGTGTACACGGGGTAGCCCGGATCGGCCGCAAGAGCCGCGGTGCCGGGATCGAGGAAGGCGAGGTTCAGGTTGAAGATGCACTCCTTCGCGCCGATCGCGGGGATCACCTCGGTGTCCGGGTCGAGCGTCACGCCGAAGCGGCGGTCGTAGAAGCGCGCGATGGCCTCGCGGAACTCGGGCCGGCCGCGGTTCGAGGGGTACTGGTGCGTGCCGGGGTCGTTCACGGCGCTCTGGAGTGCCTCCACCACCACGGGCGGAGTCGGCGTGTCGGGGTCGCCGATGCCGAGTGAGATCACGTCGATGCCGGCAGCCTTCTTCTCGGCGATCTTCTTCTCGAGGCCCGCGAACAGGTAGGGCGGGATCCGGTCCAGGCGCTCACTCGGCCGCATTCAGTTCCTCCATGAAGTCGTCGCTGAGCTCGCCCGCGTACACGGGCACCGCCCAGCCGGTCAGGTCGATGTGCATGTCCTCTCCTACCTCCACCTCGAGCTCGCCGCCGTCGAGGGTCACGGTTACGGGGCTGTCGGCGCCCTTCAGCACGGCGGAAACCGCGGCCCCGGTGGCACCGGTGCCGGAGGACATGGTCTCCCCCACGCCGCGCTCGAAGATCCGCGCCGTGATGGCACCGTCGCCGTCGCGGCGCCAGAACGAGACGTTCGTGCGGTTCGGGAACAGCTCCGTGTTGCCCTCGATTGCCGGGCCGATCGCCTGCAGGTCGAGCTCCTCGAGCCCGCCCTTCACCTCGATCGCGCACTGTGGGTTGCCGACGTCGATCGCGTCGTAGGGCCATTCACGCCCGCCGGCCTCGAGCGTGCCGCTCCCCAAGTGGCGGGCGCGCCCCATGTCGACCGTGCACGTGGTGGGGCTCGTGATGCGGGGCCGGATCTCCCCGGCCGCGGTCTCGATCGAGAACACGTCCGAGTCGGTCCAGCCGCTCCGGCGCAGGTGGAGGATCGCTTCGCGCGCCCCGTTCCCGGAGAGCTCGGCCTCCGAGCCATCGGGATTGAAGATCCTCAAGCGCGCCACGAAGCCGGGCTCGCTCGGCTCCGAGAGCAGCAGCACCCCGTCGGAGCCGATACCCGAGTGGAGTGCGGAAATCAGCCTCACCCGCGCGGGTGTCAGCTCCCAGGGCAGGTCCTCTTGCGCCAGGATCACGTAGTCGTTGCCGAGGGCGTTCCACTTCTCGAATCGCATCGGCGGGGTACTGTATTCCGGCTGGCCCATCTCGATAAGGAGTCCGTCTTGGAGAAGCTTTCCCTCACCGCGATCGCAGCGCTCGCGATCGCAGCGCTCGCCGCGGGTTGCGGCAAGTCCTCGGGCGGCGACGCCGGAGCCGATCCGGCGGCCACGCTTCCCGTGGCACCGATCTATGTCTCCGTCGATGTCGGGGAGGGCAGCGAGCGCGACAACCTCGGTGCTCTCATCAACAAGGTCGGTGGCGCCGGCACCACCGGCAAGCTCCGCGACTCGATCCAGAAGTCCTTCGACGACGCCGAGGGCGACACCAAGGTCGACTTCGCAAAGGACATCGAGCCCTGGCTCGGCGAGGAGGCGGGCGCGGCGATCACGTCCGTGACCGACAAGGACGCCGACTTCGCGCTCGCCGTGGCATCCAAGGACACCGGCAAGACCGAGGACTTCATCAACAAGGTGAAGGGCTCGGGCGACGGGGAGAAGTCCTACGAGGGCACCGACTACATCATCGACAAGGACGATGATGCCGCTGCCGGTGTGGTCGGCGACTACCTGGTCGTCGCACGCAACGAGCCTTCCTTCAAGAAGGCCGTGGACGCCGAGAAGGGCGAGTCGCTCGCTGACGAGCCGAAGTTCAAGGAGGCTCAGGACGAATCCGGCGACGAGAGCGTCGCCTTCCTCTACGCCGATCCGAAGGGCCTCCTGAAGGTCCTCCAGAGCGTGCCCGGAGTCGCGGGCCCGCAGGCGCAGGCGCTGAAGCAGCTGCCGGGCCTGAACAGCGATCAGCCGGTCACGGCGTCGCTCGAGGCAAGCGAGACCGAGGCCGTCTTCCAGACGACCGCCGCGGCCACTCCCGAGGCCAAGAAGCAGGCCGAGAGCCAGCCTGACCTCGGCTCCGCGCCCGAGGACACGTTCCTCGCGCTCGCCAGCGGCTCTGCCGGTGGCTCGATCGAGGAGCAGCTGAAGACCCTCCCGCAGCAACAGCGCGACCTTGTCGACCAGCAGCTGAAGGCCCAGACCGGCCTCACGATCGACGGGCTCCTCGGCTGGATCGATTCGTTCCAGCTCACGGCGCGCGGCACGAGCGTGACGGCGCTCGGCGTCGGCATCACGCTTGGATCGAACGATCCGGCGCAGTCCAAGAAGGCCGTGCTGGCCCTGGCCAAGCTCGCCCGTGAACAGGCGAAGGGTCAGATCGAGGTGAAGATCTCGGGCGACGAGGTCACGATCGGTTCGCCGCAGCTCCCGGGCGAGGTGACCATCGACAGCTCAGGTGAGGAGGTCAAGATCACCTACGGGGACCAGGGCAGCGGCGAGCTCTCGGGCTCGGACGCATACGAGTCGGCGGTCGAGTCCCTCGACGGAGGCAAGGCGGCGTTCTTCGTCGACCCCGCCCCGATCACCAACCTGATCGCAGGCGTGGCCGGCTCGAGCCCGCAGTTCGCGCAGGCCAAGCCGATCCTCGAGAAGTTCTCCTACATGGTGGCCGGCTCGAAGATCGATGGCGACAACGCCGTCGGGCGCTTCGTAATCGGCGTCAAGTAGTCCCCTCGCGGAGGGCGCCCGCAAT
>JACCYP010000254.1 GCA_013696425.1 Thermoleophilaceae bacterium | reverse complement strand
GGTGGCCGCCGCCGCCCAGGTCCGTTCCACGCCGAGGGAACGCAGCGCCATGCTCCCCCCGGCGAACAGCAACCAGGCCACCAGGGCCAGGAAAAGCAGAATGCCCGGCAGGCCGAGTTCTGCGTAGGTCTCGAACAGCTTGGAGTGAGCGTCGCGCAAGAAGCCCGGCAGGTCGCCATTCTCGGCCCACCAGAACTCGAAGGTCCCGGCGCCGACGCCGGTGAGCGGCTTGCTGTCGCCGGCGTCGATCGCGGAGCGCCAGTACTGGTAGCGGCCATTGCCGCTGACGCTCTGCAGCCGAGTGCCAGCGGCGGCCCCACCAACGCCCGAGCCCTTGAACTCGTCGTAACGCTCCGAGACGTAGCCGGTTCCGCCTGCAGCGAGGAAGGCCACGAGCACAAGGGCGGCGATCCCCCCTGAGAGCGCCGCGGTCATGCGCCGGGTAGGCGTCGGGAACGACAGCTCCGGGCCGTGCACCAGGGCGAGGGAGATCGCGGCGTGCAGAAACGCGACGCCTGCCGCCACGACCACGAGGTAGACGAGCATCTCGTCCCCCGCCCGGGAGCTCGTGACGCCGTCGATCAGCGATGGCCGCTGGTTGGCCGCCGCGATCAGGATTCCCGCGCCGGCGAGGGCGGGTAGCGCGGCGAGCAGCTTGAGCGGCCGCCGGCCGACCAGGATGAGGTAGAGCAGAAGGGCCACCGCCACGGCCACCACGGCCCCGCGCGAGAGCGTGAGGTAGGCGCACAGCCCAGCCACCGAGGCGAGCGAGGCGGCGCCCGCCCTTGCGGGGATCGTCCGGGCCGACGCGGCGAAGGCCAGCAGAAGCGGCAGGCCCATCGCCGCGAAGGCACCGAGCGCATTCCAGTAGTTGAGGGGGTAGGAGAGCCGCTCGCGGGCCTCGGGTAGGAACCGGTTGGTCTCGTTGGCCGAGAACCAGTCGGGCTGGATCCGCGACAGGACGGCCAACACCACGACCGCCGCGATGGCGGCGCCGACGCCGGCCAACACCTGCTTGCGCATGTCGGCGGCGACGGCGGCGAGCGCGACGCAGAAGACGGACAGATACGTGACCGTGCGGGCGAGGTCTGTTGCCGAGCGCTCGGCGCTGTCGGACCAGCCGATGCTCAGGCCGGTCCATATGGCCAGCGCGGCGAGGAGGGCGATTGCCGTCCACGCCCGGGCTCGCAGGCGGGCGACTGGCAGCGCGCCGACAGCCACGCCGAGACCGAGCAGCCACCAGGCGGCGATGCCGATCTCCCCCCAAACGACGGTGTCGTAGCCGCCGCCCTTGAGGGCGAGGTACATGATCGCGGCAAAGGGGATGGCCGCCGCGCCGGCGCGTTTGAGACGACTGCTGATGGCGACCGAGTCGGCGAGGCGCTGGAGGATCGCTGGAGGGGTGTTCACCACCCTTCCTTACGCGGGCGAGGCCGCAACCCTGACGCCCCGGCGGTGTCAGCATCGGTGAGACATGCCCGTATCAATCGACATGCGGCTGATGGCAGCCTTCGTGCTCATGCTCGCCCTCGTCCTTCCCGGTGCGGCCGCCGCCCAGCGCTCCATCGCTCCTCCCGGCAACTCGGGCGTTGATGAGTATCGAGAGACCGTCCCGCAGGCTGACGGGAACCATCCATCGGACGGACCAGATGGAGCAGGCCGCGGCGGTGACGGTGGTCAGAGTCTCGGTGACGGTGGTCAGAGTCTGAGCGGCGCGCAGCTGCGGCTCCTGCGCGCCCAGGGCCGCGACGGCGCGGCCGCGGCCGCGGTGGCCGAAGCCACGGGTCCGGCGGACGGTCGTGGCGGCCCGGACAAGGGTGCCGCAGGGGCCGCAAAGGACCTCCCAACGGGGGCGGGCGAGCAGAGCTACGGGGCGAGCGGCTCGCTGTGGGACGCGCTGGTGACTCCGTTCACAGGCTCGGACCCCTCGGGCATGGGCCCGGTGCTGCCACTGGTACTCGTTCTCGCGGCACTCGCCTCGGTGAGCGCGCTCGTCGTACGCCGCCGCAAGCGAAGCGCTTGATCGGGCTTCGATGAGGGGGAAGCGATCTCTCGCGATCGTGTGGACCGCACTGGCCGCAGTCGCTTGCGCCCCCGCGGCTAACGCGGCCCCCGGTCTCACGACTGGGTTCCTCGACGGCGCTGCCTACCAAGCCGCCTCGGATCAGGACAGAGCCATTGCCTTCCAGCACACTCGGGCGGCGCGCGCGGGCATCGTGCGGCTCAAGGTTCACTGGTCGGGTCTCGCACCGCAGCGGCCGCCCTCCCGAGCCGAGGCACGTAATGCCGCCTGGTCTGGGTATGACTGGGCTCCGATCGACGCCGCCGTGCGCGGCGCGGTCGATGCGGGACTGCGGCCGTTGCTCTTCTTCTTCGATGCGCCGGCGTGGGCCGAAGGTCCAGGCCGTCCGCGCGAGTCCAAGGCGGCTCCCGCAGGCAGCTGGAAGCCGTCTCCGCAGGCCCTCTCGGACCTCGCGTTCGCCGCTGCTACCCGGTATTCGGGCCGCTACCTCGATCCGGTCGCCCAGGTGACCCTGCCACGCGTGAGGAACTGGCAGACCTGGAACGAGCCCAACCTGACCACCTACCTGACACCCCAATGGAAGAAGCGGCGCGGCCACATCGTCCCGGCGAGCCCCTCTTGGTACAGGGCGATGCAGAACGCCTTCTACGTGTCGTTGAAGGCCGTAGATCCCACGAACCTGTCGGTAACGGCCGGCACGGCTCCCTACGGCGACCCCTACCGCGGGCGGCGGCGCATGCAGCCCGCGCTGTTCACGCGAGAGATGCTGTGTGTGCGCGACAGGGTCCGCCTCCGCGCGTTCCGATGCGCAGATGCGCCGATCCGGTTCGACGCACTCGCTCACCATCCCTATCCACTCGGGTCCCCGCGACGGCACGCCGTCAACCCGGACGACGTGGCGATTCCCGACCTCGCCAAGCTCACGAGGCCGCTTGCCGCCGCGCGGCGGGCACACAAGATCTTGCCGGTCGGCCCCAAGCAGCTGTGGGCTACGGAGATCTCCTGGGAGAGCGATCCGCCGGACCCGGCCGGAATCCCGGTCCAACTACACGCGCGGTACCTCGAAGGGGCACTGTTCACGCTCTGGAAACAGGGGGCGAGCGTCGTTGTCTGGCAGCTGCTCCGAGACGGCGCCAAGGGGCCGGGCTACGAGTTCACCTATCAATCGGGGATCTATCAGCGCGCCGAGAATGTCGCGGAGGACACCCCTAAACCGTCCTTTACCGCGTTCAGCTTTCCGTTTACCGCCTACATCTACGGGGGCAAGGCGACCCTTTGGGGAATCGCCCCCGCACCCGGGCCGGTCGTGGTCGAGCAGCGCGCGGGTGGCGCGTGGCGGTCGCTGGTGAAGCTGGAGGCCGGGCAAAACCGCGTGTTCGTAGCCCACCGCAGGCTCCGCGTCGGGAGTCGGCTTCGGGCGAGGCAGGGCAGCGAGGCCAGCCTCGCCTGGCGCGTGATCTCTGGGCGAAACTCGCCTGTCACCGGGGGGCGACCACCGGGCTGACAGGGCCGCCCGGGCTCAGGCTCGCCCGGCTACGACGTCTGCCACCCTCTCGGCCGCATGGCCGTCCCAAAGCGGCGGCGGACTTGTGGGGCGCTTGGGCCCCTCGCCGAGTCGCTCCAGCACGGACGGGATCTGCTCCGGGTCGAGCCCGAGCAACACATTCGTCCCATGTGTGAGTGTCACGGGCCTTTCCGTGTTGGCGCGCAGCGTGAAGCACGGAACGCCTAGGAACGTGGTCTCCTCCTGAACCCCTCCGGAGTCGGTGAGGACCCCGCCTGCTGCGGACTGGAGGGACAAGAACTCGAGGTAGCCGACAGGCGCTGTGATCCGCAGCCGGGCAGGGATCCGGATGCTCTCCAGCCGCGCGGCCGTCCGTGGGTGGGCAGGAAAGACGACGGGCAACTCCGTGGCCACCTGACCCAGGAGCTCGATCGTTCGCGGTAGCAGCGGACCGTCTACGAGCGCGGGTCGGTGGAGGGTCACGAGCAAATAGCCACCCCGCTCGACCCCTGCCGCCTTCTCGGCCTCCAGCGCCCGGAAGCGAGGCTCCAGGGCCACCAGCGAGTCGATCATCGTATTGCCGACGAAGTGCACGCCGTCGGTTATGCCCTCTCTGGCGAGGTTGTCGGCGGCCTCGGCCGAGTGGATGAAGAGGAGGTCCGAGACCCTGTCGGTCAACACGCGGTTGAGCTCCTCGGGCATGCTGGGGTCATAGCTGCGGAGCCCGGACTCGATGTGGCCTACCGGAACCCTCGCCTGGGCCGCCGCGAGGGACGCCCCGAGGGTCGAGTTCACGTCGCCGGGCACCAAGACGAGGTCGGGCTGCTCCTGCGCAAGTACGTCGGCGATCCGCTCCATCACCCGCGCGGTCATCAGCGTGTCAGGCCCCGAGCCGACGGCGAGCAGGTGGTCGGGCTCCGGGATATCGAGTTCCTCCAGGAAGATCTCCGACATCGCCCGGTCGTAGTGCTGGCCGGTGTGGACGACGACGTGCTGTGCGTCCGGCAGCCGTTCGCGTAGCCGCGCGATTACAGGCGCCATCTTGATGAAGTTCGGCCGCGTCCCTACGACGTAGAGGATGTTCATCGAAGGTGCGCCTCGCTGCTCACGGGGCGCGCATCCTAGAGGCGAGGTGGCTTTATGGGCCCGTCAACAGATGCGCGGTGTTGGCGTACGCGCCGAAGCCCGCCTTCTCGCCCCCGTCCACGTTCAGCAATGCAGCCCCCAGAAGTCCCCGACGGTGCGCTGTATATCAGTCCCCGGTTCGATTCCGGGCCTCGCCATTCGAACGGGCTGGAGAGACGCTGGGGCTGCGCAGGGACGACCACTCCGAGGCCGAGTTCTGGGTCGGCGAGACCTGCCTCGGAATCTGGGAGCCCGAGCAGCAGGGCATGCCGTTAGCGCCCCAGCCTGGACGGCAACGACCTGATGCTCCACCACCGCTACGCACCGCGGGGAGGGGACTGACTAGCAGCGCTCTGGCAAGCGGCCACTGCCGCGCCCCTACTGCAGCCAGTGTGTGAACGACTGGCCCTGCTGGGTCTTGGCGAAGCCGGCGATGCCCTCGATGATGTGCCCGAACGTCCCGGCCGCTCGCTGAGGGAAGCGGGACTCCGTCAAGAGGATCAGACCGTGATGGCTCTTGCTCTCAGCCATGTACTGGCTGTGCAGAGGCATGAAGTCGCGGATGTTGTAGGTCACCGTCACGCGACCTTCACTCTGGGCGAGCGCGAAGACCTCCGCGTCCGGACTCTTGCGCAGGCCTGGCTCTGGCTGGATGGCGACGGTGTCGATGTCGCGAGCGAGAAGCCGCACAGCGATCTCGCCAGTCAGCATCTCGTCGAGCAGGAACCTCAGGACAGCAGCGCTTGCTCGCGCCGCCAGGCGGCCTCTGCCGCCTCTGCCTCCTGCCGGTTGCGCGAAATCCAGTTGTCGATCTCGTCCTGGAAGACGGCGTAGTAGCCAACCGCGGCGCGCACTTGGGAGGCGTCGAGCTGAAGGTACTCCGCGGTTCCGGTGATCGCGGCGGCACCTGAATCTTCGCCGCTCTTGAGCACGCTGACGACCTCCCAGACATCTGGACCAACGGCGAGGGCCGCCCGACGCCCGGCCGGCCCATCACGGAAGGTGATCCCTGGATGGTCATCCATACGCATGCCCTCATCGACGTAGCGCTCAGCAAGCGCCGACTTATTGTCAGTGCGCGCCTCCAGGCGCTCGACCACATCGCCGGCGAAGCGCGCTGAGAACGTTCGGCTAGCCCGTCCCATGTACGACAGTGTAGGGCAGCGAACGACACCTGCCCATCTCGCGCAGCTGACCCGGCGAGGGCGGCGCGCTACGGACCACCACACGCTCGACGGGCAACCGGGCCAAGCGCCCGACCGCCACCAAGGCGCTGATCGCGCTCGACTGCAAGGCGACCACCTGCACCGCCGGCGGCGACTACGCCGTTTCGGCGGGATCAGGCCAGCTGGAAGACGCCGGACTCGAGCTCGAGCAGCGCGCGCTTGCGCTCGAGGCCGCCGCCGAACCCGGTGAGCGAACCGTCGGCTCCGATCACGCGGTGGCAGGGAACGATCACCGAGACCGGGTTGCGCCCGTTGGCGGTGCCCACGGCGCGGGCCTCCCCGGGCTGCCCGATCGCCGCGGCGATCTCCCCGTAGGAGCGGGTCTCGCCGTATGGAATCTCGCGCAACGCCTGCCACACGCCCAGCTCGAACGTGGTGCCCTCCTGCCGCAACGGCACCGAGAACTCGGTCCGCGCACCCGCGAAGTACTCGTCGAGCTGCGCGCGCACGCCGACAAGCGCCTCATTCGAGCGCTTCCACGCCGGCTGGACCTCCACCGGCCGCGGGCCGTCCTGCATGTAGAGGCCGCGCAGCACCTTTCCGTCACCTAGCAGCAGAAGTCCGCCGATCGGCGACGCGTACTCGCAGAAGACCTCGATGTTCGAGAACCGCCCCATGCCCATACAACGAACCAGAGGCGCCGGACGTCAGGTCGAATGGCTTGACACATTCTCATACCCATAGTAGGTTTTTGCGTACTGTGAGTATGCAGACGCTCCACGATCCCCTCGAAGGCGCGCCCTGGACCAGGTACGTGGCCATGGGCGACTCGCTTGCCGAGGGCTGGCCGGACCGCCTTGCCCTCACCCTGCGGCGCCAGCAGCCGGACCTTGCTTTCCACAACATGGGAATGCGCGATCTCACCACGGCTGAGATCCACGACGCTCAGCTCCGCCCCGCGTGCGGGCTCGAACCCGACCTGGTGTCGATCACGACAGGCGGCGGCGACGTGCTCTCGGAGCGCTGGGATCCGGAGGAAATGGAGTACGAACTCGATCGGATCGTCGGCGGCCTCCGCTCGCAGGGAGCCGACGTGATCACGTTCGCGCTGCGGGGCATCCCGTCTGAGACGCGCGCGCAGGAGTTGAACACCCGCATGCGCGCCGTGTCCGCACGCCACTCAGCGCTGTTCGTGGATCTGGAGGACAACGACTTCTACACGGCGACCGTCCAGCGGCTCGCCGCCCATCTCGGCAACCAGACCAAGGAGAGCCATGACCACATCCAGCGCCACGCAGCTTGACCTCGGAGAGGTGAGCGAGACCTACTTCGCCGCCTGGGAGGCGCGCGATCCCGACGCGATCGCCGCCCTGCACACGACGGACACGCACTTCCACGTGCATGCTCCCGGCGAGGACCCGGCCGACGGCCGCGAGGCGGCGCGCGCGAACTTCGCCCAGACCTTCGAGCGCTTCCCGGACTTTGCCTTCGAGGTGAACCGGGTGCTGCTCGGCGAGAGCCACTGGGTGCTCGACTGGGTGATGATCGACGACACGCTCGGCGTCCGGCTCCCGCTCCTCGACGTGGTCGAGGTCTCACCCGACGGCCTCGTCGCGCGCAAGGACGTCTATGTCGAGGTGCCGGCGTGATCGCGGCGGCCCAGGGGATCGAGACGACCCACCTGATGAACCTCGAGGTCGATCTCCTGCCCCCGCAGATGAT
This sequence comes from Thermoleophilaceae bacterium, assembly GCA_013696425.1. Lineage (GTDB taxonomy): Bacteria > Actinomycetota > Thermoleophilia > Solirubrobacterales > Thermoleophilaceae > JACCYP01. The sequence continues at coordinate 6,432 of JACCYP010000254.1, read as the reverse complement.
CGGCACCCCGTTCGGCGCGCGACTCACGTTCGTGACCACCGGCGGGACGTTCGAGGGCGAGCGCCTGCGGGGCGAGCTGCTGCCGGGCGGCGGGGACTGGCTCGAGGTCGGCTCCGACTCGGTCGGGCATCTCAACGTGCGCGCCACCCTGCGCACGCACGACGGCGAGCTCATCCACATGCAGACACGCGGCGTCGCGCGGCTCGACGAGGACGCGCGCGCGCGGTTCCTGTCGGGGGGCAGCGTCGCGATGGACGAGATGTACGCGCGCACCCAGCTGCGCTTCCAGACGGGCGCCGAGGACTACGCATGGCTCAACTCGATCGTGACCGTCGCGAAGAACGAGTTCGGCCCCAACCACGTGAGCTACCGCGTGTTCGAGGTCCTCTAGCGGGGGTATCGTGCGCCTCGTGCCGAGAACTACGTCCCGCTCACCCCGCACGCAGCAGGAGCGGACCGAGACCACGACCGCCGCGCTCGTTGACGCCGCGCGCGGGCTTTTCGCCCAGGACGGGTACGCGGCAACCTCGCTCGACGCGATCGCCGCGCGCGCGGGCGTGACCAAGGGCGCGGTCTACCACCACTTCAGCGGCAAGGTGGAGCTCTTTCGCGCGGTGTACGCGCAGGAGCAGGACCGCCTCGGCGGGCTGATCCTCGACGCGTGGCGGCGCAAGGACGATCCGTGGGAGGGCTTCGAGGCCGGTTGCGAGGCGTTCCTCAAGGCCTCGCTCGACCCCGAGGTCCAGCGCATCACCCAGCTCGACGCGCCGGGAGCGATCGGCTGGGAGGGCATGCGCGAGCTCGAGAACGACTGCTTCGACAACTTGAAGGCCGGCCTGGTGGCCGCCATGGACGCGGGCCGGATCGAGAAGCGGCCCGTCGATCCGCTGGCCCACCTGCTCTTCGGGGCCATCTGCGAGGGCGCGATGACGGTGGCGCGCGCGAGCGATCAGAAGACCGCGCACCGCGAGACGGTGCGCGAGCTGCGCCGGATGCTGCGCTCGCTGGCCGTCGTACGCGCTTAGGCGGGAACGCGGACGCGATCCGTCGCCTCGACCACGCGCGGGCAGACGACCACGTCGATCATGCAGTCCTGACCCGTGCCGGTGAGAGCGCCGGCGCTTTAGCTAGGCGGCGAGAGCGACGACGGGCGCGGCGTCGAGCTTCTTAAGCGAAGCCTTCAGCTGGCGGCGGCCGCGGTGGTGCAGGCCGTGCACGGCGTCCTCGGAGCGGCCGATGCTCGTGGCGATCTCGCCCGGGCTCCAGCCGGCGAAGTGGCGGAGCACCACGACCTCGCGCTGATCCTCGGGGAGCTCTGAGAGGGCGGTCTTGATGGCGTCGGAGAGCTCGCGGTCGTCGTGGCGGGCGGTCTCGTCCTCGCCGAAGACCTCTTCGCAGGGCGTACTGCGCCGGCGGCGGCAGTGGTCGATCGACATGTTGTGGGTGATCCGCAGCAGCCAGGAGGTGAAGGGCACCGCGCGCTGCTCGTAGGAGCCGAGGGCGGTCATGAGGCGGGCGAACACCTGCTGGGTGATGTCCTCGGCGTCGTGCTCGTCGCGGACAATCCCCTTGGCGTAGCCGTAGACGTTGTCGGCGAAGCGGCCGTAGAGGTAGCGGAGGGCCTGCTCGTCGCCGGCCTTGGCGCGGTTGATGGCGTGCTCGAGCTCACCCGCGACCCGGTCCTCGTCCATCGAGGTCTTGCGGGTGAAAGTACTTTGGGTCTGCCCGTCGTAACGGGACAAGAGCATGCGGTTCACGCTGATTCTTTCTCCTCCGTGAGATGTCGAGTTGAGCGGTGGACCCCTGCCCGTCCCGATCAGCTGTAAGCGAAGGTACGGCGGCCCTGTCAGTCCCCCGTTTGCGGGGGAGTTAGGCGCGAGTTAGCCGCCGAAGTAATTCGTTGTACCCCAAATGGGGTATCCCACTTGAGGGACTGTCCTTTTAAGAACCGCGCGGCCATAGTCTGCGGCCAGAGGAGAGTGGGTCCCCCCAGCAGCAAGCTCGCCGCGGAGGTCGTCGAGGGCCTCCCGTACGGAATCGTCATCGTCGATGCCGAGGGAACGGTGCGGGGCTCGAACGGAGCCGCCGACGCCTGGCTGCCCCAGCTCGCGCAGGATCCGCTGAGCTGCGCGGACCTCTTCTCGTGCCGCGATCCCGGCGGCCCGTGCGAGAGCGGCTGCCTCGCTCAGCGCGCGGCGGCAACCGGCAAGCCGCTGCCCGAGATCCGGATCGACACCGCCCAGACCGGTGACGTGAGCGCACTGTGGGTGACCGCCGCGCCGCTGCGCGAGGAGGGCCGCGCCGTGCTCCACCTTCGCCTGGGCGATGCGAACGACCGCCGCCGGCGCTCGAGCCCACACTGGATCTCCGGGCCGCAGCTGCGCATCGGGGCGTTCGGGCGCACACGCGTGGACTCGGCCGAGGGGCCGATGAGCGGCAAATGGATCCAGCAGCGCCCAGGTGAGGTGCTCAAGTACCTGGTGTGCGAGCGCAACCGCGTGGTGCACGCCGAGGAAATCGCCGAATCGCTGTGGCCCGGCGCGGGGCGGCAGGGGCCGGGGCGCGTGCGCCACTTCATCCACGGCCTGCGTGAGCAGCTCGAGCCGGGGCGGGTCAAACGCGCGCCCTCCCACTTCATCGTGAACGTGCGCGGCGCCTACGCCCTCGACCGGCGCAACGTGACGATCGACGCGGATGAGTTCGAGGCGGCCGTCGAGAAGGGCCTCGCCCACGACGAACGCGGTGAGAACGACCAGGCGCTCGCGAGCCTCGACGAGGCGCTCGCGCTTCTTGCCGGAGAGTTCCTGGCCGACGAGCCCTATGCCGAATGGGCCTACGCCGAGCGGGAGCGCCTGAACGGGCTGGCCGGAAAGGCGCTGCGAACCGTCATCCGCACGCGCCTCGACCAGGCGGACCTGCCGAAGGCGGCCGAACGGCTCGAGCAACTGGCCGAGCTCGAGCCCTTCGACTCCGATGTCCAGCGTCGCCTGCTCGCCGTCTTCGTCGCCCAGGGGCGCCGCACCAAGGCGGCGCGACGCTTCGCCGGGTTCCGGATGAGGATGTTGCGGGAGTTCGGGGAGGAACCCGAGTTCTCGCTCTCCGATCTCTGACGATGAACGCTGGAGCCCCTGTCCGAGCAGTCTGTCTGTCTAGACCCCCCGGGTCTGACGAAAGAAATGGCTTCCCCCGGCGTTAGTCTCACATGAAGGGGCTCATCCTTGCCGCGCGTGGCTCAGACGATGAGCTGACGCTCATCTCGGGCGGCCGCGCGCCGCAGACCTTCCCGGTCGCGAACGTCCCGCTCATCCACCATGCGCTCTACGCGGTGTCGCGAGCGGGCGCGGGCGAGATCGGCATCGTCGTCTCCTCCGACACCGCCGCCGACGTCCGTGCGTGCGCGGGCGAGGGCCACACCTACATCGACGCCGCGCCGGAGGCCAACCTCGTGGACGCTCTGCTCGCAGCCAGGGACTTCCTGGGTGACGAGCCCTTCATCGTCCAGGCCGGGGACGGCCTGTTGCTCGATCCGCTCGAGCCGATCGTCGAGGCCTACGAAGCCTCGGGCGTGGATGCCGTGCTGCTCGTGCGCCCGGGCGATGAGAAGGGCGTGACCGACATCGACTCGAAGCGGCTGCTGCGTCTCGTGGACGACAAGCCTCTGCCACCCGCCGAGCACCTGCTCGCGGGTGTCTACGTGTTCGGCCCCGAGGTCCTCGAGGTGGCGGGAAAGGTCGCCGGCCGGGGAGTGGCGTCCGTGATCGCCGCGCTCGTCGAGGCCGGTGGCTCGTTCGAGACTCGGCCCTGCGGCGCCACCTGCTGGAAGTACGCCGGCACGAGCGAGGATCTGCTCGAGGCCAACCGGATGGTGCTCGACGAGATCGAGACCGAGACGGGCGAGGCGGATCTCTCGCGTGCGCGGATCACCGGGAGGGTCTCGATCCACCCCACCGCGATCCTCGACCGCGCCACCATCCGCGGCCCCGCCGTGATCGGCCCGGGAGCCGTGCTCGTGGACACCTTCGTCGGCCCCTACACCTCGATCGCCGAGGGCGCGCGCCTCGAAGGCGCCGAGCTCGAGTTCTCGATCGTGCTCTCGGGCGCGACCATCAGGCATCCCGGCAAGCGCATCGAGGCGTCGCTAGTCGGCCAGGAGGCTTCGATCACGCGCGACTTCGCACTACCCGCGGCCATCAAGCTGCGGGTCGGGCGGGGCGCCGAAGTGTCGCTTGCGTAGGCCTTAGTCCCGGCCTTCGGCCTCGTACTCGCGCAGGAACCCCTCGAAGAGGCGCTTGTGGCCCTCCTCGTCGCGCAGGATCGCGATGACCATGTCCTCGGTCACGGGGTCCACGTCGGCGCAGAACTCGATCACCTCGTTGTAGTGGGAGATCGCGCCCGTCTCGGCCTCGATCACGCCCTTGATCACGTGGGTGATGTCGGTCTGCTGCTCGGGCGGCTGGAGGTAATCCTGCTCGGGCTTGAACGCCATCGAACCAGGGACCGTGCCGTAGAGCTCCTTGATCCGGGTGGCGAACTGGGTCGCGTGACCGAGCTCCTCCTGGATGTCGGTCTTCAGGCTCTCGATGATCTCCTGAGCCCTGACCCCGTCGGGGTTGGTCGAGTTGGCGATGTAGGACATCACCGTCTCGATCTCCATCCAGTAGGCCTTCTCGAGGAGCTTCAGGAGGTCCTCGCGCTTGTCTCTCATGTCGTCGGCGAGGATCCCGCCGGTGGGTGTAGTCGATGCCATGCCTGGAATCTACCCCGGTCACGGCGCTCCTATCCTCGTGGGCGTGGAAGCACAAGTGGACGACAAGCCGCAGCCGGCCGATTCGGTCCCGGCCAAGCTCTGGGAGAGCCTGCTCGCGGAGCCCGACCGCGCTCCCGAGCACCTGGCGCTCGCGCTGTCCTCCCGCTTCGCCGACCCGGCGGCCCAGTGGGCGGTGATGCACGACGCGCAGTCGAACCCCGGGCACGTCGCGAAGCTCGCGCGGCGCAAGTACAGCCGGCGCGTGCGGGTCACCGGGGCCGGGTTCGGCATCGGCGGCATCACCACCTCGGCGCTCGACCTCGCGACGCTCGGCTGGATGCAGGGACGGATGGTGTTCCTGATCGCCGCCTCGTTCGGCTACGACCCCCACGATCCGATGCGCCCCGCCGAGCTGCTCTATCTGTGGGGCGTCTACTCCTCGCCGGAGGACGCCCGCAAGGGCCTCGACCGCGAGGGCGAGCACATGGCGCTCGCGTACGCCAACAAGGCGCTGACCGGCGAGCAGCGCGGCCGCGGCGCCTCCGCGCTCGTGTCCCTGCTCGGCCGCTACTTCGCGAAGCGCACGATCATCCGCGCGATCCCCCTCGTCGCCTCACCCATCAACGCCATCTCCAACGGCCGCATGACGAACGACCTGGGCAAGCGGGCGATCAAGTTCTACGGCGGCTGAGGCGCGCTTTCACCCAGCCGTTGTGAACTCGTAACCCTCGTCACCCACACGTAACGCCCGGGCGGCCACGATCGGGCCATGCCGATCGAAGGTCGAATAAGGGCTCTATCCGAATCGTTTGATGGAGATCCGCTTCCACACCCTCGTTGCTGCTTTTCCGCACCAGCCCGAGTTCAACGCGTCGATCGTGCTGCCAAACGACTACGTCGAGCTCGACGCCCTCTGGCGCGAGCAGAAAATCGCCGTCGAGCTCGACTCGCGCACCTTCCACCTGACGCAGGCGGCCTTCGAGCGCAACCGGCGGCTCTTCATCGCCACCGGAATACACACCATCCGCCTCACCGACGCCCAGATGGACGAGGGGGTGAGGGACCTACGGAAGCTCGTGGCCTAGACCCCGGGGGTCATGGCAGTCGACGGCTTCGGCCTCAGGAGAGGTTTCGTCGCCTAAGCCCTGCCGTACACCGGCACCGCGGCGCCGCTCGTGACCGCGGCGTCGTCGGATGCGAGGAAGGCGATCACGCGGCCGATCTCCTCGGGAGCGACCCACTTCGAGAAGTCCGCGTCGGGCTGAGAGGAGCGGTTGGCGGGCGTGTCGATCACGCTCGGGAGGACGCAGTTCGCGCGCACCCCGTCCGCGCTGTAGTCAGCGTCGAGCGCCTGGATGAAGGCGATCACCGCCGCCTTCGAGGTCACGTACGCGGCCGCGCCGGCGAACGGCTTGAGCGCCGGCCGCGCCGACACGCCCACGTACGCGCCACCGCCCGCCTCCACCAGCCGGGGCATCGCCGCGCGCGCGAGAAGGAAGCCTGGGCGGAGGTTGAGCGTCAGGATCCGGTCCCAGTCCTCGACTGATGTCTCATGGACCTTCGAACCCGCCATGAAGCCGCCCACGAGGTTCACGACCGCACCGAGGTCCTCCACGGTGTCGACCACGCCCTCGACCTCGTCGGCATCCATGAGGTCGGCGCGGACGAGGGTCACGGAGTCGCCG
>JACCYP010000244.1 GCA_013696425.1 Thermoleophilaceae bacterium | reverse complement strand
AGGTCACCGGCGCGCCGGCGCCCGAGGTTGGAAGCGGCCGTCTGCCACGACCCCCGGGGTCTAGGCTGCGGCCCATGGTCGTGGCGATCGATGGGCCGGCCGGAGCCGGGAAGAGCACCGTGGCGCGCGCCGTCGCGCGCTCGCTCGGCTACACATACCTCGACTCGGGGGCCATGTACCGCTCGGTGGCGCTTGCGACGCTCGAGCATGGCGAACCGGCTGCCGAACGCGCCCGCGAGCTCGACATCGAGCTCGGCATGCGCGTGCTCGCGAACGGCCGCGACGTGACCGAGGAGATCCGCACATCGCGTGTGGCCGAGGCGGCCTCGAAGGTGGCCACCGATCCCGACGTGCGCAAGGAGCTCGTGCGCAAGCAGCAGGCGCTCATGTCCAAGGGCGACTGGGTGGCCGAGGGGCGCGACATCGGCACGGTCGTGGCACCCGAGGCCGGGCTCAAGGTCTTCCTCTCCGCCAGCCCCGAGGAGCGCGCCGAGCGGCGCGCGCGCGAGCTCGGCATCGACCCCCATCAGGTGCTGCGCGACCAGACGCTGCGCGACGAGCAGGACCGCGCGCGCGAGCACTCCCCGTTGCGCGCGGCCGCGGACGCGGTCGAGATCGACACCACCGGCCGGACGATCGAGGACGTGGTCGGTCAAATTGGCACGCTCGCCCGCGAGCGCGCGGGCAAGTAGGGCGATGGCCCTCCCGAAGGTGGCCGTGGTCGGCTACCCGAACGTCGGCAAGTCGACCCTCGTGAACCGGCTCACGGGCACACGTGAGGCGGTGGTTCACGAGCAGGCGGGCGTCACGCGCGACCGCAAGGAGGTCGAGACCGAGTGGAACGGGCGCTCGTTCCTGCTCGTTGACACCGGCGGCATCGACCAGAGCGAATCCCACGCCATGGCGAAGGCCGTGCAGCGGCAGGCGCGCTTCGCGATGGCGGAGTGCGACGTGGCCGTGCTCGTGGTGGACGCCAAGGCCGGCCTTCGCCCCGGCGATGACGAGCTCGCCCGCGAGCTCCGCGCCGCCGGCAAGCCGGTGGTGGTGGCCGCGAACAAGATCGACTCCGCCACGGTGCTCGGCGACGCCGCGGACTTCCACGCGCTCGGCCTCGGCGAGCCCGTGCCGGTGTCGGCGATGCAGGGTCTCGGCTCGGGCGACCTGCTCGACCGCGTGTCGGAGACCCTCGAAGGGGTCGAGCCCGAAGAGGAGGAGGAAGGCCTCATCCGGCTGGCGGTGATCGGGCGCCCTAACGTCGGCAAGTCCTCGCTCGTGAACGCCTTCATCGGCGAGGACCGGGTGATCGTCTCACGGCTGGCCGGCACCACGCGCGACTCGATCGACACCCGCATCGAGCTCGACGGGCGCCCGGTGATTCTGGTGGACACCGCCGGGCTGCGGCGCAAGACAAAGGTGGCCGGCACCGTCGACTTCTACGCCCAGATCCGCTCCGAGCAGGCGGCCGACCGCGCCGACGTCGCACTGCTGGTGTGCGACGCCTCCGAGGGCGTGACGAGCGAGGACCTGCGTATCGGCGAGCTCGCGATGAAGTCCGGCTGCGCGACCGTCCTGGTGCTCAACAAGTGGGATCTCTCCGAGGACCTCGACCTCGAGTTCGAGCGCGCGAAGGCCACACGCAAGCTGCGGCTGCGCCCGGCGGTGGTCACGGCGTCGGCCACGAGCGGGCGCAACGTGGTGCGGCTGGTGCAGATCGCGCTGGCGCTCGCCGACAACGCGCGGCGGCGCATCCCCACCTCCGAGCTGAACCGCTTCCTGGGCGACCTGCAGGCGGTGCGCGAGCCGCCGCAGAAGGGCGGCAAGCGGCTCAAGTTCCTCTACATGAGCCAGTTCGAGACGGGCCCGCCGCGGTTCGCCATCCAGGTCAACGACCGCGGGCTCGTGACCCGCGACTACGCCTACTTCCTCGAGAACCGCCTGCGCCAGCGCTACGAGCTCGAGGGCGTGCCGCTGGTGATCGATTTCAAGGGGCGGGAGAAGCGGGAGCGGCCATGAGGCGTGCCCTCCCGTTAGCAGTGGCCCTGCTCGTGCTCGCCGGCGTCGTGTGGGCGCTGGCCGGCGGAGGCAGCGACCCGGAGGCCCCGCCGGATCGCGCGGCCGAGCTGGTCCCGGCGTCCGTGGGCGCCTACCTGCACGCGACCACCGACGGCACGCAGTGGGAGCGGGTGCGGGCCGCGCTGAAGGACCTGCCCGCGATCCAGTCGCTGCTGCCCGGCGGCGCTCCGGCCAAGCCGGACTGGATGGGTGAGGAGGCCGCGCTCGCGCGCGATGGAGCGCGCACGCTGGTGCTGCTCGAGGCCCGCAAGGAGACCGAGGCACGCGCGTTCGCCGCTCCGCGTGGCGGAGCCCTCGTGGACGGTTTCGTGGTGCTCGGGGGCGGTCCGGGCTTCGCCAAGCCAAAGCGCTCGCTCGCGGACGCACCCGCGTACGAGGACCTCGTGTCGAAGCTCCCGGAGGAGCGCACGGCCCACGCCTGGGCGGTGGGGGACGGGCTCGGGGAACTGGAACGCACGATCTCGGTCCTCAGCGGTCCGCCCGGGCTGAAGGCGGCTGCGTTCGCCCTCGGCGTGGAGGGTGATGGCGCGCGGATCACACTGCGGGCCGCGCCGGAGCCGGGCGAGGGGCGCTGCGAGCGTCCGCGCCTCGCCAAGCCGACGCTGGTGGACGCCGCACCGGCGAGCGCCACGGGGTTCCTCGAGATCACTGGCGCCGGCTGCGCCGCCCAGGAGCTGCTCGGCCCGCCGCGCAACGCGGTTGGCTC
>JACCYP010000186.1 GCA_013696425.1 Thermoleophilaceae bacterium | reverse complement strand
GCGCGTAGGTGGCCATCCATGCGGCGGCGCCCGCGGTCGCGGCCCCGAGCACGATGTCGATCCAGAAGTGGTTGCCGGTGGCGATGACCACGAAGGAGACGATGAGCGGGTAGACCGACCAGAACATCTTGAGCGGCTTCCACTTCACGAGCTGCGCGGCCGGAATGGCGATCATCAGCGCGAAGGCGATGTGCATGCTCGGGATGGCCGCGTAGGGGTTGTAGAGCGCGCCGGCGGACTGCGATGCCGACTGGCCGACGAACTCCACCACGCTGTCGGTGAAGCCGTACTCAGGGAAGAATCGCGGCGGCGCGGTGGGGTAGAGCACGTAGAGCACGAGCGCGATGCCCATCGCGATCATGAACATGTTGCGCACGTAGTAGTAGGCCTCGTTGCGCGCGAAGTAGAGCCAGATCAGGAACGTCGTGGTGATCATGAAATGCGAGTTCACGTACATGAAGTTCGCGAAGTCGATCACGGGCGCGACGGTAACGGCCCATTGCTGGATGTCGGGCTCGACGAAGAGGTGCAGGCCCTTCTCGACGGCGATCAGGTCACGGCCGTGCTCGAACGCGATCGCGGTCTCGCCGTCCACCTGACCGCGGACGATCCGGTAGAGGTAGTAGGCCCCCATGAACAGCAGCATCTGACGGAACGCGTCGATGATGCCGTTCGGGAACGCCCAGTCGTGGACTGTCTTCACTCGCCGCATCAACAGGCTGGACACTGTAGATGGTCGATCCGGACCGACCATCAACCGCACCGTCTACCGCGGGAAAAGACCCGCCCGGGCGAGAAGCGCGCCGTGACATCGACGTGGCCGGTGCGGGTGGGGGTGACCTTCGTCCAGGCTCCGTGGGGTTCGACGCATGCGCCGCCGGGATCCCAGAACGGGGTCCAGCGGACCTTCACGATCGCCGGGGCGATGCTGTCCACCTGGAGCGCGAACGAGCCGGACCCGAGTTCGGTGGCCCGCACACCCACGCCCTCCTGGGGGACCGCGATCGGATGCGGCAGATCCACCTCGTACACGCGCCAGTTCTCATCGCGCCACCGGAGCTTCAGATATGGCAGGCCCTTCTCGATCAACGCGCGCTCGCCGTAGGAGCTCTTGTCCGGCTTGGCGCTCGGGAGCGCCACCCAGCGCACGCCGTTGTCGGTGAGCCAGGCCGCGTAGGTGAACGGCGTGAGCAGGCCGTCGTAGAAGATCGGGTTGCGCTCGGTGTCGAGCTGGCGCTGCCAGCCGCGCGCCAGCGGCAGCTCGCCGGCCAGCTCGGCCGATTCCCAATGCGACTTCGTGAACGGGATTTCGACGCGGCCGAGCTCTCCGCCCTGGCTGCCCAGGAACTTCCCGACGGCGCGGTAGTAGCCGGGCTCGACCGAGGGGTCGCCGGTGGCATCCTTGATGTCGCGGTAGGTGGGCCAGAGCGCCCAGCCCGCGAGCGGCAGGAGCAGCACGGCGGCGAGCGCGAGCCGCGGCATGCGCAGCTCGCCCGGCTTACGTTCGAGGATCACCGCCAGCAGCAGCGGAACGCCGAAGAGCTCCGCGATGCGCGCCGAGTTCGAGCCCATGGGGGTCTCGAGCTGCCACGCGAGCAGGCCCCCGGCGCCGTAGAGCAGCGCGCCGAGCCGCAGCGTCCGCTCCTGCCGGGGGGCGACCAGCACGAAGGCGATCACGGCCAACGGGATGGCGATGAACGTGCTCAGGGCAAACGGCTGGAAGCCTCCTTCCGGGAACACGGCCGAGAGCAGCACCGGCGGCAGGAGCGCCGCGATCGTCATCCACAGGGAGACGCGCCTGTGGGCCGGTGCGGTGAACGCGACGGCCATCGTCGCGAGCGCGAGGAACAGGCCGGCCACGGGACTCGCGAGCGTGGTCAACAGCGCCATGCCGAGGGCGAGCCCGTGGCGGTTTCGCTGCAGCGCGAGCAGTGCCGCCAGCCCGAAGGCCACTCCGAGGCCGAACGGCATCCGCCCGTTCACGAGCGTCGTGGCGGTGGCCGCGCCGAAGATGATCGCCGGCCAGCGCGACACGGCTTCGCCGAAGTGGCGGCGCATGAGCGGCTCGAACAGCGCGGCCGAGGCCACCGAGGCGAGCGCGCCCACCACCTTCGGCCCGAGCAGCCACGCGAGCGGCGGGAAGAGCACGGAGTAGGCGACGGTGTGGTGGCCGCCGTACCAGGCGCCGTTCCAGAGCGTGAAGCCCTTGGCGCCGAAGAGGTCGGCACGGAAGTAGTGCGCCGGGAGGTCGCCGCTGCGAGGATCGGTCGCGAGGTAGGCGAGCGCGAGCACCGCGGCGATCACCGCCGGCGCCGCCCTCCAGACCCGGTCCACGATCAAGTCCGTAGGTAGCCGGCCACGAGGTCGATCACCTCGGGCTTGTCGATCCAGGGCCAGTGGCTCGCGCCCTCGATCAGCTCCACACGGGCCTCGCCCGGCAGCGCCTCGGCGTAGGCCTCCGCAAACGACGTCGGGATGAACTCATCCTCGGCCCCCCAGACCACGAGCGCCGGCACATCGAGGTGCTCGAGCGCGGTTCCGGCCCGTTCGAGCACGTCGGGCGGGGAGGCGCGGTAGAGCTTCAGGATCGCGCGCTGGGTGCCGTGGTCGAAGTGCTCCCACACCTGGTCGATGAACTCGTCGGCCATCGGGCCCGGGGCGACGGTGCCGCGGCGCGAGAGCAGCTTCAGCCCCGGGCGGGTGGTCATGCCCATCAGCAGCTCACCCGCCACGGGCGTGCGCCACACCCGGGCCGTCGGGTGCCAGGAGTAGCCCGGCAGGAACGGCACGGCGTTGAGGATCGCCAGCTTCTCGATCGCGGCGGGCCGGATCGCGCCGTGCGCCAGGGCGACGGCGCCCCAGTCGTGCACGCACAGTGAGTGGTCGCCGAGCTCGGCGGCGTCGGCGAACTCGCCGAGCCAGCGGGCGTAGCCCTCGATGCCGTAGGCGAAGTCGGCCGGCTTGCCCGAACGCCCGAAGCCGGGGAGATCCATGGCCACGCCGCCCGTGCGCTCGAGGAACGGGCGCCACATGTCGGCGTTGTTCGGCACGCCGTGCACGTAGAGAACGTTCGCCGGTCCCTCGGCCTCGAGCCAGTAGGTCTCGATGCCGGCGACCTCCTCACGCCGCTCGATCACGCCGCGAAGCTCTCGTAGGAGTTCCAGTGGCGCTCCGGGGGGTTCACCGGCACGCGCAGCACGGCCATGTTCCCGCGCGGGCGGCGCAGGGCATCGCGGTGGTACTCGTCGGGCAGGATGCCGGTCACGCGTTCGTAACCCATGTTCGTTTCGAAGTAGTCGAGCGCCGCGCGCAGGGCGGGCAGGCTGAGGTCGTCCACCACGACCAGTCCGCCCGGTTTCACGAGCCGGCCGCAGAAGTAGATGTCGAGGAACGCGGACTCGAAGCGGTGGTCGCCGTCCACGTAGGCGAGGTCGAACTCGCGGCCCTCGCGGATCATGCGCGGCAGCTCGGTCTGGGACTCCTCCTCGACCACCTCGACCACGCTTGTGAGCCCCGCCTCCTCGATCGCGCGCAGGCCGGCGCCGCCGAAGCCGTCGCGGTTGAGCGGGTCGAGCGTCACGTGCGCTGCGCCCTCCACACCCTCGAGCGCCTCGCACAGCCAGAGCGTGCCGATGCCGAGCGCGAGGCCGACCTCGAGGGTTCGGGCCACGCCCTCGGCGCGCGCGAGATCGCGCAGCGCGGTGCCGCTCTCCTCGTCGATCGAGTGCGGCATGAGCGCCCACAGCTCGCCGTCCGCGCCGGGCATGTTGCCGCGCTCGTAGGCGGCCGCGATGAAGTCTCGTAGTGGCATCGGCTTGGATTGTCCCCTGATGGCTACTCCCAAGGGCTGGAAGCCCCCGGACCGCAGACGAGTGAAGCGGATCATGCTGAAGCTGTGCCAGGCATACGGCGCTCCCGTGCTGCGCGCGCACCGCGCGCCGGTCGACGAGCTCGTGCTCACCGTGCTCTCCCAGAACACCAACGACCGCAACCGCGACGTGGCCTACGGGCGCCTGCGCGAGCGTTACGACTCGTGGGCGGCGGTCCGCGATGCGCCCCCCGGCGAGGTCGAAGACGCCATCCGCCCGGGCGGCCTCGCCCCCACCAAGGCGGTCCGGATCCAGGCGATCCTGCGGGCGATCGGCGACGACGACCTCGCCTGGATGGAGGGCGCCCCGGTACAGGAGGCACGCGAGTACCTCTGCTCCCTTCCGGGCGTCGGGAGCAAGACGGCAGCGTGCGTGCTCCTTTTCTCCTACGGCCGCGAGGACATCCCGGTGGACACCCACGTCTACCGCGTCGGCACCCGGCTCGGGCTCTTCCGCCCGAAGGCCCCGCTCGAGGAGGCCCACGACGAGATCCTGCGGCTCGCCGCGCCCGGTGACGCCTACGAGCTGCACGTGTCGTTGATCCGCCACGGGCGGCGCACTTGCCACGCGCGGACGCCCGCGTGCACGGAGTGCGTGCTGCTTCGCATGTGCCCGCACGGGCGCGCGGCGGTCAGGGACGGGTGGGCTTGAGCCGCGAGCGGGTCTCCGAGCTCGGCC
>JACCYP010000183.1 GCA_013696425.1 Thermoleophilaceae bacterium | reverse complement strand
GTCGAGGAACTCCTCGGGGTGGCGGCAGAAGAACTGGTCGAGGGCGTCGTCGCCCGCCACGTAGAGCGCGAGCCCGGTGCCCCGACGTCCGGCGCGCCCCCACATCTGCCGCAGGCTGGCAACGGTGCCGGGGAAGGTCACGCAGATGGCGGCGTCGAGCCCGCCGATGTCGATGCCGAGCTCGAGGGCGTCGGTGGCCACCACGGCGAGCAGCTCGCCCTCGGAGAGCTGGCGCTCGATGTCGCGGCGCTGCTGGGGCGTGTAGCCGGCGCGGTATGGGGCGATCCGCTCGGCCAGGTCCGGCCGGCCGGCGTCCTCGAGGCGCAGGCGCGTGAAGCGCTGGATCAGCTCCACCCCGCGGCGCGATTTGAGGAAGCAGATGCAGCGCACCTCGTCCTGCACGAGCTCCGCGAGCAGGTCGGCCGCCTCGCCGAGCACCGACCCGCGCTTGCCGCTGCGCTCGTCCACCAGCGGCGGGTTCCACATCACCACCTTGCGCCCGGCCCGCGGCGCGCCGTCGCGGTCCACCAGCCGCACGTCGAGGCCGGTGAGGCGCTCGGCGAGGTCGACCGGGTTGGCGATGGTCGCGCTCGTGAGCATGAACCGCGGCTCGGTGCCGTAGGCGTTCGCCATCCGCCGCAGGCGGCGCAGCACGTTGCCCACGTGTGAGCCGAACACGCCGCGGTAGACGTGCGCCTCGTCGACGACGATCCAGGCGAGGTTCGCGAGCACGTCGCCCCAGGCCTGGTGGTTCGGCAGCACGCCCACGTGGAGCATGTCCGGGTTGGTGAGGATCAGGTTCGAGCGGGCGCGGATTCCGCGGCGCTCCTCCTTCGGCGTGTCGCCGTCGTAGATCGCCGGGCGCAGGAAGGGCGCGCGCATCTTGTGCAGGGCGCGGGCCTGATCCTGGGCGAGCGCTTTGGTCGGGTAGAGGTACAGCGCGCGGGCGCGGTTGTCGGTGGCCAGGGTGTCGAGCACCGGCAGGTTGAACGCGAGCGACTTGCCGCTCGCGGTGCCGGTGGTGACGATCGTGTGGCCCTCGCGCGCCGATTCGAGCGCCTCCGCCTGGTGGGAGTAGAGGGCGTCGATGCCGATGTTGTCGAGGGCTGCGAGGAGCGCCGGGTGGAGGTCCTCGACCGGCAGCGGGGCGGTCTCGGCCCGGTGCGCGCCCTCGCGCGACTCCGCCACCACCCGCTCCTCGCGGCCCCACTCGAGCACCCGCTCCCAGGGGGCTTGATCTCGTGCGACGGGCATCGCTCTTCATACTAGGTACACCCTTGCCGGCGACCTTCGACCACTCCGACTTCCCGCTGGAAGCCCTGCTCGAAGCCAAGCGCGAACCGCTGTCGGTGGTGCTCCCCGCGCGTGAGTGCGCCTCGACCATCGAGGCGAACGTGACCACGCTGCTCGGGCTCGAGGGCCTCTACGACCAGGTGCTCGTGCTCGATGCGGCATCCGAGGACGGAACGGCCGAGCTGGCGGGCGCGGCCGGGGCGGAGGTGGTGCAGGAGTCGACGCTGCGCCCGGAGCTCGGGCGCGTGCTCGGGAAGGGCGACGCGATGTGGCGCTCGCTCGAGGTGGTGCGCGGCGAAGTGGTCCTGTTCCTCGATGCCGATTCTGTCGACCTGCCGCGCGAGTTCGCGCTCGGCATCCTCGGTCCGCTTGTGACGGTCCCGGGCGTGCAGTTCGTGAAGGGGTCGTTCGAGCGTCCGTTTACCGCCGGGAACGAGTCCGTGCCCGCCGGAGGCGGGCGGGTGAACGAGCTGATGGCGCGGCCACTGCTGTCTGCCTTCTATCCCGAGCTCGCGGACGTCCGGCAGCCGCTCGCAGGGGAGATGGGCGCACGCCGCGAGCTGCTCGAGCAGATCCCCTTCGGCACGGGCTACGCGGTCGAGATCGCGATGCTGATCGACGTGTACCGCCACGCCGGCCTCGATGCCATGGCGCAGGTCACGGTCGGCGAGCGCCGGCAGCCGCATCAGCCCCTGATCGAGCTCGGTGAGATGGCCTACGTGGTCCTGCAGGTGGTGCTCGAGCGGCTGCGGCGCGAAGGCCGGGGCGCGGACGTCGACCTCGGCGCGTTTCATCGTGCCGACGGGCGTCGGGTCGATCTTGAGCCGGTGGAACGGCCGGCGGCGGCGAGTCTCGCGGCGTGATCCGCTGCGTCTACACCGACCTCGACGGGACGCTGCTCGGTCCCGGGGCGTCGCTCTTCCGCGCGCCCGACGGCGAGGGCTTCTCGATGCTCGCCGCACGAGGCCTCGAGATCTGCCACCGGGCGGGCGTCGAGGTGGTGCTCAAGTCCGGCCGCCGCCGCGCTCAGGTGATGGAGGACGCGCGCCTGATCGGCCAGCGCTCCTACATCTTCGAGATCGGCTCGGGGCTCGTGGTGGACGGCGAGCTCACCTGGCTCACGGGCGAGTGGGCGCCGCGCGACGGGAAGACGACCCACGACCTGATCTCCGATTCGGGCGCCCCCGACATTCTGCTGGAGCGCTTCAGCGGGCGCTTCGAGCACCACGAGCCCTGGCACACCGAGCGCGAGGTCTCGCACCTGTTCCGCGGGCTGGTGGACGTCGAGGAGGTGAACGCCCTGCTGCCCGACGGCCTCGTCCTCGTCGACAACGGCACGATCTCGCCGAAGGAGACGCTGCTCTCGCTCGGCGAGCGCCCGCACGCCTACCACCTGATCCCGGCGAGCGCTTCGAAGGCCAACGCGGTGGCGGCGCACATGCGGGCGCGCGGCTTCGAGGCGGAGGAGACGATCGGCATCGGCGACTCCCGCGAGGACGCCGCCGTCGCGGCGGTCGTCGGCCGCTTCTTCCTGGTGGCGAACGCCGACCCCTCGGTGGAGATCGGCGAGCGCACCGAGGGTGCCCACGGCGAGGGCTTCTACGAGGCCGTCGTACGCGCCCTGGCCGAGGACCGCTAGTAACTATCCGCACGTAAGCGGGTAACTATCGGCACAAGGTTCGTTCGAGTCTAGGAGGCTCAAGATGTTCGGACTGTCCGATTCCCATCACTTCAGGAAGACGGTCGCGGGGGTCTCGATGATCCTGGCGCCGTTGATGGCGCTCCTCGCCGTGGTGATCGCACCCGAGCGCAAGGAGAACGAGGCGGCGATGCTGGCCTCGGTGGCGGCGGACGCGGATGCGTTCTTCGTCTCGCAGATGCTGATCCTCGGTGCGATCGTGGTCGCGATCCCGGCGGTTCTCGGGCTCGTTCACGTGCTGCGCGAGAAGGAGGTTGCCTACGGGCACGTGGGCGGCGGTCTCGCCCTCGTGGGCCTGGTCGCGATCGCCGGTGTCACGGGCCTCGAGCTCGTGGTCTGGCGGATGGCCGAAACCGGCGGGGCCGGGATCGTCGCGCTCTACTCCGACGTCATGGAGTCGGCCGGCGTCGTGATCCCGCTGTTCTTCGGATCGCTCGGCTTCGGCGTGGGGATGCTCGTGCTCGGTATGGGCCTGCACCGCGCCAAGGCCGTGGCGCCGCTCCACGCGGTCTCGATCGCGCTGGGCGGACTGCTCCTGGCCGTATCGGGGCTCGTCTACGCGGAGTGGGTGACGCTCATCGGCGCCGCCCTGCTGTTCGCGGGCCTCGGGATGACCGGCCGGCTCGTGCTGGCCGAGTCCGACGAGGACTGGGAGCACACGCCGGAGGCGGCCGTCAGGCCGCTGCTCGGCGCACGCTAGGACGCACCAGCGCCCTGGCTGGGAGGACGAGCGAGCGGGCCGGCCAGTCGCCGGCCCGCTTCTCCCAGCGGTACCGCGGCCAGGATGATCAGGAACGGGTCGAGCGGCGTGCGGTAGCGCGGGTTGGCGAGCAGTGGCAGTGTCGTGACCAGCAGGAGGCCGAAGAGGATCCAGAGCCACCATTCCCGGCGCATCGCCTCGGGCAGCCGTCGCGGGCGCAGCGCCGCCAGCAGCGCAAGCAGGAGGAGGGCGACGACGCTCAGCTTCATCAGCACCGGGGCGGGTGATCGGGCCCCGATCTCCGAGTTCCACTGGTCGACGATCTGCTGCGGGCCGAACAGCCCGGTCAGGCGCCCGCCGTTAAGCCGGACGACGTCGAGCGTGTAGCGCGGATGGTCCCAGGCGATCGAGATCGCGCGAGCGAGCACCGCGCTGTCGAGCTCGGCCTGATCGAGGCCGGGATCCTCGTAGAGATCGCGAAAGTCGGGGACCGTGAACGGAGCCCGCCAGATGCCGCGGAGGTCTCCGCCGGTCATTGCGCTCGAGTTGTAGATCCCGCCCGCGGTGAACCCCGCGTTGGTGCTCACGGGCACCACCTGCTCGAAGGCGTCGAGATTGCGAAGGCCCCACGGCAGCAGCACGAGGACGGCGGCGCCGGCGATCACGGCGAGGCTGGCGAGCCGGGTGCGGACCGGCGTGCCCACGCTCGCCGCGACGACGAGGAGTAGAACCGCGATCAGGGCCAGGCCGTTGGGCCTGGTGAGCGCGGCGGCCGCCGCAAAGGCCCCGGCTACGCCGGCCCATACGAGTCGCCCACCGTCCTGGCGCCAGCGCAGCATCGCCCAGATCGCGGCGAGCTCGAGCGTGATGAACAGGGTCTCCGACACCAGCCCGCCGTTCAGCACCACGAACGGAGGGAACAACGCC
This sequence comes from Thermoleophilaceae bacterium, assembly GCA_013696425.1. Classification (GTDB taxonomy): domain Bacteria; phylum Actinomycetota; class Thermoleophilia; order Solirubrobacterales; family Thermoleophilaceae; genus JACCYP01. The sequence goes on along the minus strand of JACCYP010000183.1, from coordinate 366 downwards.
GCGACCCAGCCCGCGATCAGGCCGATCCTGTCTCCGCCGAGCCGGCGCGCGATGGCGTAGACGAGCAGTACGGCGATCACGCCGAGACCGGCCCCGAGCAGGCGCCCGGCGGTCAGCCGGTCCCCCACCACCGAGTAAAACGCCCCGAGCGAGTAGGGATACCCCGGCGGGCGCAGCGCCGTGGGCACATAGCCCGCCGCCGACAGCTGGAGCGGATAGGCGCTTCCGGCGGCGATGAGCCGCGCCAGCCCGTCGTAGTCGGCGGCGTCGAACGTCGGGGCGTACGACCGGGTGGCGGCGATCCACCCCACCCGCGCGGCAGTCGCGCCCGCGGCCAGCCAGAGCACGGGCCGGGTTCCCGGAAGC
>JACCYP010000167.1 GCA_013696425.1 Thermoleophilaceae bacterium | reverse complement strand
CGAGGCCGCGCTCTAGACCTAGAAGCGCAGCTGGCGCTTCAGGCGTCCGTACCCGTACTGCGAGGCGACCCTGCCCTTGAGGTCATAGAGCCTCACGACGTCGCCCCTGTCCTTGAAGAAGTTGCCGCTCTTGCACGCGTACAGGCGGCTGCCGCGCTTCCCGCGCCTGCCCTTGCGGCAGCCGAGTGAGACGGTCAAGCGCTTACCGCGCTTCACCGACGTCGTCGAGAGCTTGAGGCGCTTGCCGGCGCGGTTTCGCAGCGTGCCGCGGAGCCTGATCGTCTTCTGGCCGCCGTTGCGGAGCACAACCCGCTCACGGGCGCCGCGGCCCTTGCCGCGAACGCTCACGATCTTCATGCCGAGCAGCGTGGTGCTGCACCTGCGCGCGATCTCGCGCTCGATCGCGCCGACGAGGCCCGTGTAGGAGAGGTCCGGGCTCGAGAGCGCGACCCGGCGGGCGTTCTCGAGCTGCGCGGAGGTGTACCGACATGGCGTGATCTGGCCGTCGGCCTGCTGGAAGTCCTGGCGCACCTGGGTGTAGTCGCCGATTGCATCCGCCATCGCGACGGGAGCGGCGACCAGAAGGATCGCGAAGGAGAGGAGCACCGGCCGCATCGTCGCCTCAGCGTACATCGCGCACCGGTATACCCGCCTCAGTCATCCGGCGCTTCGCCTCGCCGACCGTGTACTGGCCGTAGTGGAAGATCGAGGCGCACAGGACGGCGTCGGCATGGCCGTCCTCGATGGCGTCGACCAGGTGATCGAGGTTGCCCGCGCCGCCTGACGCGATCACGGGAACGTCGACCGCATCCGCCACCCGGCGGGTGAGCTCAAGTTCGTAGCCGTCCTCGGTCCCGTCGCGGTCCATGCTCGTGAGCAGGATCTCCCCCGCCCCCCGCTCGACGGCCTCGCGCACCCACTCGACCGCCTCGCGCCCGGTGGCGGTGCGCCCGCCGTCGACCACGACGTCGTAGTCGCCGTCGTCTCGCCTGCGCGCGTCAACCGCCAGCACCACGCACTGGGAGCCGAAGACCTCGGCGAGTTCACCGACCAGCTCGGGGCGCCGGACCGCCGCGGAGTTCACGGACACCTTGTCCGATCCGGCATCGAGCACCGCCTGCGCGTCCTCGACGGAGCGGATGCCGCCGCCGATAGTGAACGGGATGAACACGTCGTTCGCGGTCCGCCGGGCGAGCTCGACGATCGTGTCGCGCTTCTCGTGCGATGCGGTGATGTCGAGGAACACGAGCTCGTCGGCGCCCTCCTGCTCGTAGCGCGCAGCCAGCTCGACCGGGTCGCCGGCGTCGCGGATGTTCACGAACTCGGTGCCCTTGACCACCCGGCCCTTGTCCACGTCGAGGCACGGGATCACGCGCCGCAGCAGCACGGCCCTACTCCTTCAGCAGGGCCTGGGCCTCTGCGACCGTGAAGCGGTTCTCATACAGGGCCTTGCCCGAGATCACGCCGGCCAGGTTCAGAAGTCGCATGCCCTTGAGGGCCTCGAGGTCCTCGATCTTCGCGATGCCGCCGGAGTAGATGAAGCGCCCGCGGATGGTCTCGCCGATGCGGCGGACCTCGTCGAGGTCGGGCCCCTCGAGGGTGCCGTCGCGGTCGACGTTCGTGTAGGCGAACTGGCGCACGCCGCGCGCCTGCATCCGCTTGATCACGTCCTCGGGGAGCATCTGGGTCTCCTTCGTCCAACCCGACACCGACACGTGCCCGCCGCGCACGTCGATCGCGACGATCACGCGCGAGGGCCAGGTGGCCAGCACCTCGTCGAGGAACTCGACGTCGGTGTAGGCGGCGGTGCCGAGCACCACGCGCTCGGCCCCCGCTGCGAGCGCTCGGCGCACGGCGCCCAGGTCGCGCAGGCCGCCGCCGTACTGCACCGGCACCGACAGCTCATTCGTGATCCGGCTCAGGTGGTCGAGGTTCTGCGGGCTGCCCTCGCGCGCACCGTCGAGGTCCACGACGTGCAGGAACGTGGCGCCCTCCTCGACCCAGCGCCGGGCGGCGCCGAGCGGCTCGTCGTCGTAGACGGTCTCGCGGTCGAAGTCGCCCTGCACGAGGCGCACGGCCTTGCCGCCGCGGATGTCGATGGCCGGCACGAGGATCACTGCGCGGCGAGCGCTACGAAGTTCGAAAGCAGGCGCAGGCCGTCGGGCCCGGACTTCTCCGGGTGGAACTGCACGCCGAACACGTTGTCGCGCTCGACGGCGGTGGCGAACGACTCGCCGTACTCGGCCCGCCCGAGCAGATCCGTTTCCCGCTTGGGGCGCGGCGCGAGCGAGTGCACGT
>JACCYP010000148.1 GCA_013696425.1 Thermoleophilaceae bacterium | reverse complement strand
GCAGCTCGGCCGAGCGCGAGCGCCAGCTGCCGGTCTTCCTCGAGCGCTACAACTTCAGACGACCACACGGCTCCATCGGAAAGCGACCGCCCGGCTCACGCCTGACGAAGGCGGTTGGGAACTACAGTTAGTCGTCACCGGGCGGCCCTAGCGGGCCGCCGGCACCAGCCGCAGGCGGTCCGGGAGCGTGGGGAGCAGCACGCGCTTCACGTACTCCGAGCCCGCCCGCACCGCCAGGCCGCGGCCGGGCACCGGAATGAAGCCGTAGCCGCGGCGGATCTTCGGCGGGAGGAGGTCGATGGTGATCTGGTTGGCGGTCTCGACCAGCGGCTTCATGGCGAGCGGCACCGGCGGCTCGAGCACGATCTCGCGCGCCCGCTTGCGCGCCCAGTCACTGACCTCGATCTCTCCATTCGAGAGCATCTCCTCGCCATAGGCGACGAAGTCGTCATAGGTCTCCGGCATGTCGGCCTTGCGCAGGCCGAACAGCTTCCCGACCACCTTGTACTGCGCCCAGAACTCCTCACGCTCCTCGCGCGTGAGCTTGCCGACGTAGCGGTCGTAGATCACGAGCGCCGAGTCGGGCAGCGTGTAGAGCACCCACATGAGAAGGTCGGGCCTGTCGACCCCGGCGCGGCGGTGCATCGCCCGCACGCGCCGCGTGACCGCGTCGGCCTCGGCGCGCGTGCCGTAGTAGATCGTGTCCATCACCTCGGCCGTGCGCCGCAGGCGCTCATACGGCTCCTCCATCGCGGAGGAGTGGGCGAGCAGCCCCTTCACCGCCACCGGGTGCGCCGCCTGCATCAGCAGCGCCCGCGGCCCGTAGAGATGCACGGCGCGCTCACCGTGGATGCGGCGGATCGCGCTGTCGGGAGCGAAGTAGCCCATCTCAACGAAGATACGAGTCGTATCCTCTGCCGGACCATGCCCGCCCAGGCCTATGCAGGAAAAGAGTGCGTCTGCCAGCTCAAGCGCGGCATTTGCGACCAGAGCTGCGTGCAGGGCATGCTCGAGACGCCGTTCTACATCGCATGCCTCAAGCTCTCCGGCCGGCGCTGCGTGGTGGTCGGGGGCGGTGACATCGGATTGGAGAAGGTCGAGGGCCTGCTGGCGAGTGACGCGAGCGTGACGCTCATCGCCCCCGAAGCGATCGACGCCCTGCGCGATCTCGCAACGGAGGGCTCGATCGAATGGGAGCAGCGCGAGTACCGCACCGGCGACCTCGAGTGCACCTTCATGGTGATCGCCGCAACCAACGACACGGACGTGAACATCGGCGTGTTCGAGGACGCCGAGCAGAGCGCGATGCTCGCGAACGTGGTCGACGTTCCGCCGCTCTGCAACTTCATCCTTCCCGCAATCGTCCGTACGGGACCGCTGGCGATTGCGATCAGCACCGCCGGGGCCAGCCCCGCGCTCGCGAAGCGGATCAAGCGCGAGATCGCCGAGGAGTTCGGGGAGCCCTACGCGCGCCTCGCCGAGATGCTCAACGAGGTCCGCGGCTGGGCGAAGGGCACGCTCCCGACCTACCAGGACCGCAAAGTCTTCTTCGAGTCGATCGTGAACGGGGACCCCGACCCGGTCGAGCTCATCCGCCGGGGCGACGAGGCCGCGGTGCGCGACCTGATCGCAGCAGCCCAGCGGAGTAGCGCCCCTGCCTGAGAACGGCCTCTCCCACCTCGACGACTCCGGCTCGGCCCGGATGGTCGATGTGGGGGCGAAGCCGCTGACCGATCGCCGCGCCGTCGCGAGCGCACGCGTACGTATGAGCGCCGCGACGGTGGCCGCCGTGCGCGCCGGCGATGCGCCCAAGGGCGACGTGATCGGCACCGCGCGGATCGCCGGCATCCAGGCGGCCAAGCGCACCGCCGACCTGATCCCGCTCTGCCACCCGCTGCCACTCTCCTTCGTAGACGTGCGGATCGAGCTCGACGAGGAAGGCGCGGCCATCGAGGCCGAGGCCCGCACGAGCGCGCAGACCGGCGTCGAGATGGAGGCCCTCACCGCCGCCGCGGTCGCTGCCCTGACCGTCTACGACATGGTCAAGGCGATCGAGCGCGAGGCGGTGATCGAGCAGGTCAGGCTGGTCGAGAAGACCGGCGGGACCAGCGCGCGCTGAATACGCTGGCCGGGATGAACGCCGCGGTGCTCACGATCTCCTCCTCGCTCGCCCGGGGTGAGGGCGAGGACAAGTCCGGGCCCTCGCTCGTGGCGCTTTGCGAGGCCGCCGGCCTCGAGACCGTGCTCGAGGTGCTCGCCGATGACCGCGACGCGATCGAGGCGGCCCTGCGCCGCCTGGCCGGCGAGGACGTGCGCTTCGTCTTCACCACCGGCGGTACCGGCCTGACGCCCGACGACGTGACACCGGAGGCCACCCGTGCCGTGATCGACCGCGAGGCACCCGGGTTCGCCGAGGCGATCCGCGTCGAGTCGCGCGAGCACACACCGCTCGGGATCCTCACGCGCGGTGTGTCCGGCATCCGCGGGCGCACGCTGATCGTGAACTTCCCGGGCACGCCCAAGGCGATCGATCAGTCGTGGCCCGTGATCGAGCCGATCCTCCGCCACGCCGCGGAGACGCTCGAGCGTGCCTGAGGCACCGGCCCTCGAGCTCGACGGGCTCGAGCGCCACTACGGCGACCGCCCCGCGCTCTCCGGGGTGTCGCTGTCGCTGCCCGCCGGTCAGACCCTCGGCGTGTTCGGCTCGAACGGCGCGGGCAAGTCGACGCTGCTGCGCGTGTTGGCCACGCTCCTTCGGCCCCATGGCGGCACCGCGCGGGTGCTCGGCGCCGAGCTGCCCAAGGAGGCCTGGAAGGTGCGCGGCCGGGTCGGCTACCTGGGCCACGAGCCGCTGCTCTACCCCCAGCTGAGCGCGGAGGAGAACCTCGCCTTCCACGCGCGCCTGCACGGGGTTGCGCCCGCGCGCGCGAAGGAGCTGATCGACCAGGTGGGGCTGGCGCTGCGCGCGAACGATCCCGTGCGCGAGCTCTCGCGCGGCATGATCCAGCGGCTCTCCGCGGCGCGCGCGGTACTGCACGACCCGCTGCTGCTGCTGCTCGACGAGCCCCGCGCCGGCCTCGACCCCGCCGCCGCGGATCTGCTCGACCCGCTCATCGGCGCCGCGTCCGGGCGGACGCGCGTCGTGGTCTCCCACGACCCGGCCACCCCCTGCGACCTCGCCCTCGGCCTGCGCGGCGGCAGTCAGGTGAGCCTGGGGACGCCGGACCCGGCGAAGCTCAGGGAGCTCTACACGTGATCCGCTCCGCTGGCGCCATCCTGCGCAAGGACCTGCGCCTCGAGGTGCGGACCAAGGAGTCCGTGCCCGCGATGGTGCTGTTCGTCGTGGTGGTCTACGTGCTCTTCCACTTCGGTCTCGACCGCGACACCCTCTCCGGGGACCTCGCATCCGGCGTGCTGTGGGTCACCCTGCTGCTTTCGGCGATCCTCGGCGTGAACCGCCTGTTCGCAGCCGAGCAGCTCGACGGCATCCTGCTCGCGCCGATCGACCGCACGGCGGTGTGGCTCGCCAAGGCCACGGCCCTCTTCATCTACCTCGTGGCGGTCCAGATCGTGGCGATACCGGCCTTTGCGCTGCTCCTGCTTGGCCCCGGCCTCGACCCCGGGATCGTGCCGATCCTGCTGCTGGCCGACATCGGCCTGGCCGCCACAGGAGCGCTCGTGGCCGGGCTCGCGTCGGAGACCCGCGCGCGCGACCTGATCGTGCCGCTGCTGCTGCTCCCGCTGCTCATGCCGGTGCTGATCGCGGCCGCACGGGCCACGACGCCCCTGTTCGACGGGCCCGACGGGGACCTCGGGCGCTGGCTGGGACTGCTCGGCTTATACGATCTTGTGTTCGTGCTCGTATCGATTGCGGTCTTCGACTACCTACTGGAGGACTGACCGGATGTTCGGAAAGCGCCTCTTGCCCCTAGCCATCGCGACCGCGGTCGGGATCGGCCTCACCTTGGCGCTGGTGTTCTTCTACGCGCCCAACGACGCCGACCAGGGCTTCGTCCAGAAGATCTTCTACGTGCACGTGCCGATGGCGATCGTCGCCCTGTTCGGGTTCATGGCGGCCGGGATCATGGCCGTGAAGCACCTGCGCACCGGCGACCAGCGCTGGGACATGCGCTCCTATGTGGCCATCCACATGTCGATCATCCTCGGCGTGGGCGTGCTCGTCACGGGCTCGATCTGGGCCCGGGCCGCCTGGGGCCACTGGTGGGTGTGGGACGAGCCGCAGCTGGTCTCGTTCCTGATCGTGTTCCTCCTCTACTGCGTCTACTACCCGCTGCGCTTCTCGATCGAGGACCGCGAGCGCCAGGCGCGCTACTCCTCGGTGTTCGCGATCGTGGCGGGCGCGTTCGTGCCGCTCAACTTCATCGCGGTACGGCTCGCGGAGACCTTCACCCACCCGCGGGTGCTCGGTACCACGGCGGGCGGCATGCCGGGCTCGATGCGGTTCACCTTCATCGTCGCGCTCATCTCGATGACGCTGCTGTTCATCACGCTGATGAAGCTCGAGCTCACCTCAAAGCGCGCGTCCGACCAGCTCAAGCGGCTGCGGCGCAAGCTCGAGGCCCAGGCGGCCTCAGCCTGATGCCCGCCCTGCCGCTCGAGGAGGCCGGCAAGTACGTGGCGGGCGCCTACGGCGTGTTCGTGGTGCTGATCCTGGTGTACGTGGCGATCATCGGCGCCAAGGTCGCGCGCATCGAGCAGGAGCTCGAGACGCTCAACGATCTCGTGGACAAGCGGGCGACATGACCTCGAACTTGATCGCCCTCGGCGTATCGCACAAGACCGCCGACCTCGCGCTGCGCGAGCGCCTCGCGCTGCCCGAGGGCCGCGCCACCGGCGTGCTGCGCGAGCTCGTGGCCGGCGACTCCGTGCGCGAGGCCGTGGCCATCTCGACCTGCAACCGCACCGAGCTCTACCTGCTGGCCGAGGACCCGGTGCAGGCCGAGTCGGAGGCGCTCGGCGCGCTCACGCGCCAGGCGGAGATCCGGCCCACCGAGCTGCTCGGCCACATCTATTCCCTGCGCGGCGAGGACGCCGTGCGCCACCTGTTCGGCGTCACGGGCGGCCTCGACTCGATGATCGTCGGCGAGACCGAGGTGCAGGGGCAGGTCAAGCGCGCGTACGAGCTGGCGCTCGTGGAGGGCGTCACTGGCCCGATCACCAACCGCCTTTTCCGCGACGCGCTCGCCGCCGGCAAGCGCGTGCGCACCGAGACCGCCATCAGCCGCTCGCACGTATCCGTGTCCTCGGTGGCCGTCGACCTCGCCCGCTCGCTGCTCGGCGACCTCGAGCAGCGGCGCGTGCTCGTGGTAGGTGCCGGCGAGAACGGCGAGGCGACCGCAAAGGCGCTCGCCGCCGTGGGCGTGCGCACGATCTTCGTCGCCAACCGCCGCTACGACCGCGCCATCGGCCTCGCGCAGCGCTACGGCGGCGAGGCCATCCGCTTCGACGACCTCCCGGCCGAGCTCGTGCGCTCGGACATCGTGCTCTTCTCAACCTCCTCCCCACACCAGATCGTGGGCCGCGAGGAGCTCGAGCTGGTGATGGAGGGCCGCGCGCGGCGCCCGCTCCTGCTGGTGGACATCGCAGTGCCGCGCGACGTGGACCCGCGCGTGCGCGAGCTGCCCGGCATCACGCTCTACGACATGGACGATCTCCAGCGCGAGGTGGCCCGCAACATGAGCGGCCGCCAGACCGAGGCCGGCAGCGCCCGCTCACTGATCGACGAGGATGCCGCGCGCTTCGACCGCTGGCTCGGCGAGCTCGACGTGGTGCCCACGGTGGCCGCCCTGCGTGAGCGCGGCGAGGCGATCGTCACGCAGGTGCTGCGCGAGAACGAGGGTCGCTGGAAGGCGCTCTCCGACGAGGACCGCGCGCGCGTCGGCACCCTCGCCCGCGCGATCGTCGCGCGCCTGCTCCACGAGCCCACCGTGCGGCTCAAGCGCGCGGAGGGCGACGACGGCTACCTGATGCTGCAGGCTATGCGCGAGCTGTTCGCGCTCGAGGACGCCGCCGGCCCCACGGCCGAGGTCACCTCGCTCGAGGCCCGCCGCAACCGCTCAGGGTGAGGCTCGCCACCCGCGGCAGCGCGCTGGCGCTGGCGCAGGCGCAGATCGTCCGGGCCGCCCTCGAGGCGGAGGGCGCCGAGGTGGAGGTGGTGACCGTGAAGACCGGTGGGGACACCGGCGCGCGCCCGGCTGGCGACAAGTCGCGCTGGGTGGCCGAGATCGAGGACGCGCTGCTGCGCGGCGACGCCGACCTCGCCGTGCATTCGGCGAAGGACGTGCCGGGCGAGCTGGCGGACGGCCTCGCGATCGTGGGTGTGCCCGCGCGGGCGGACGCGCGCGACGCGCTGGTGGGGGCGACCGACCTCGGCTCGATCCCGCACGGAGGGCGCGTGGGCACCTCGAGCCTGCGCCGGCGCTCGCAGCTGCTCGCGCTGCGCCCGGACCTCGAGATCGGCGAGCTGCGCGGCAACGTCGACACGCGGCTGCGCAAGGCGAGCGAGTGGGACGCGATCGTGCTCGCGCGCGCGGGCCTCGAACGGCTCGGGCACGACGAGGGCGTGCCGATCGCGCTCGACGAGCTCCTCCCCGCCCCCGGGCAGGGCTGCCTCGCGCTCGAGGCCGGGGTGGACGACGCCGCCACCGCGGCGCTTGCCGCCGCCATCACCGACCGCGATTCGCTCGTGCGCCTGACCG